>CAZPXC010000039.1:0-16309 GCA_964590935.1 uncultured Methanosarcinales archaeon | reverse complement strand
GCAGATTCTACAAAACAAAAGGTATCCTGGAGAAACCAACACAGATCTGTTTTCATGAGGTTTAGTTATTTTATGGTAGTTATAAACCTTTTGGTCAGGCCAGCCTTAGAACTATATTTTCCTGGTGATAAGGTTCGTGTTCCCGTACGGCTTTTTCTCGATAATTTCTCTCTGCTCAAGCTTTGAGATGACCCTTGAGACCTTTACCCTGGAAAGGCCAGAAAGGATCTTCAGTTCGCCCTGGGAAACAGATTTCTTGTCTATTATGATCTTGAGCACTTTCCTTTCGTCCTGAGGCAGTATGCTGATCACCTTTTCAAGCTGGATCCTGTCGACTTTCCATTGAAACAACAAGGTTATCGCCCCCCCTGTAGCAAGGGCGATCAGCGTTATCCCATACAGGAGGGGAGCAAACATGTGCCCCATGCTGACTGCGCAGTAGGCATTAGACCATGCCAGGGCTATACCAAGGGCAAACAGCAATCCCAGTGCGATAAGCAGTTTCTTATTAGTAATTTCCATTATGCTAACATCACAGACACTATTATCTGATGATGATTCCCTTCATTTATAGCACTTTCTTACAACAGGGCACAAAACGATTGACAGGTTCAACAAAACCCACAGTATAAAGGAGCTTAACCATAGGTTTGCTTCGACTTTCAGCAGATACTGGACATAATACAAGAAACCGAACAGAGAGATCTCGGAAACGATCCCGTATATCCATTCATTTGTATTTGTTTTACCTTTCATTGTACCACCCCGTATCGCTCATCAAATGAACACTGGTTTAAAAAGTTTCCCTATTTCAGCAAATTATAAGGGGTGTTTCATCTTTTGAAACAATATGGCAAACAGAATATCGAGCCTTGCGTTCAGGGAATTTTCAAAGAGGAAAAAACAGTATATTCTAAACATATCACTTATTGCATTGGTTGTGGTGATGCTGACAACATTAAACTCGCTGGGCATCGCATACAAAGAAGCCTCAAGACTGCCGTTTGAAAAGATCCACAACAGCATCATTGTCCAGAAAAACGGCAATGTCCCTGAAAACACATCAGGGGCTGTTACATCATGTTCACTTGCACCGATCAGGAATGATGTCATAGCTCAAATAAAAGAGATCGGAGGGGTCGATGATGTCTCTTACGGCCTTTCATTATGGGTCTTTGACAGCGATAGTTTCAAGCGTGTTTTGGGCGTAAACTGGAACGATTCCCTTGGCGCCAAGATAAAGGCCAGTATTGTAGATGGGAGATATCCGCAAAAAATCGATGAGGCGATCATCGATAAGACATATGCGGACGAGTATAATTTGAGCATAGGCAAAAAAGCAGCTGTCTCTGGCCGGGAATTCACAGTTACAGGCATCGGAAAAAACACTGGCAACGATGTCGTCGCTTCAGATATCTTCATCGGCCTAAGGCCTGCCCAGGATATAGCATACGGTTCTGTTAACCTGCAGAACACTGCAAGGTTTGAGCATGATGACATCAACATTATCTTTGTCGATGCGGAGCAGACAGAGATAGGTGCGGTCGCTGCAAAATTACAGCACATCCTGAACAACAACGATCTGGGCAACGGGAAAACACCTACAGGTAAAACCATCGGTTCCTATACTATATATACTCCAGCATCTTTTGAGGACCAGATATCTTCCCTTTTTGTACTGTCTGACAGGCTGATCCTCTTTATTTCAGCAATAACCATTATAGGTTCTGTCATTATAATAATCAAGAGCATGAGCCACACACTGATGCTGAGAAAAAAGGAGTTTGGAATAATGAAGACTGTCGGCTTCACCAGCAGGGATATCAGGAAAGAGGTGGCCGGGGAGATGTTTTTCCAGATCATCATCGGATATGTCCTTGGAATGATAGTCTCTTTTGTCTCGATAATCCTGCTCTCGAGAACAAGGATATCGATAAGCATACCCTGGGAGCTTAACCCTTACCCTCATTTCCTGGCGTCTAACCCTTCCCTTGTAAATACTGTACAGACTTACCATTTGCCTGTCAGGCTCCAGCCGATGTATGCGATAATATCATTCCTTGTCGTGATGGTCATCGGGCTTTTGACCACCTTTTTCATAACCAACCATATAAATAAACTCAAGGCAGTGGAGGTGCTTAAAGGATGAGTGACATTATTATCGTGAAAGGCTTATCAAGAAGGTTCGGGAAAGTGGATGCAGTCCGGGATATAACATTCAGGATAAAGGAGAACGAGTTCCTGGCTATCCAGGGGCATTCAGGCTCAGGTAAGACGACACTGCTCAGCCTCCTGGCCGGGCTTGAAAAGGCAGACAGGGGGGAGATAATATTTGACAACAGGAATATAGCAAAGCTGGACGAGGACGGGCTTGCATTGTTCAGGCGGAAGAATGTCGGAGTGGTGTTCCAGTCATTTAACCTTATCCCCACATTGAATGCTGTAGAGAATATTGCCCTGCCGTTATTCCCTATGAAGATTGGTAAGGATGAAATGCTGAAAAGAGCCGAAGGAATGGCCAGAGAGGTCGGCCTGTCGCACAGGATGGACCATTACCCGAATGAGCTGTCAGGAGGTGAGCAGCAGAGGGTGGCGATAGCAAGGGCACTGGTCAACGACCCTAAGGTCGTCTTTGCAGATGAGCCTACAGGCAATCTTGACTCCAGGACAGGCGCAAATATACTTTCCCTCCTGAAAAGGCTCAACAGAGAAAAAAAACTGACCATAGTAATGGTCACGCATGATGACCAGATAGCAAAGGCTTCGGACAGGGTGATAAACCTGAAGGATGGGAGGATTGCAAGATGAAGAAAGCATTTTTGATAATTGTCTTAAGCCTGTTTTTGCCGGTTTCTTTAGCGTCAGCCTCTTCAAACGTGAACATTGTTGTGCTGGGGATGATAAATCACGGGCCGATGCAGCCCACTGTCAACGCAATAAAAGAGGTAACCTCAAAATATCCTGATGCAAATGTGACATGGCTTGACCTGGAGACTCAGGAAGGGCAGGATTATGCCCAGGAGCATGATCTCTCTGCACATCTGAATATCCTGGTTGATGGAAGATATCAGTATAATGTCAACGGGAAAGAGGTGACCTTCCAGTGGTTCGAAGGGCAGGAATGGACAAAAGGTGACCTTGATGCAGTGATCTCAGGCATATTAGATAATGATTCAGCCTTATCCCCTGTGGATGCTCCAAAAAGCAACACCGGGAATATAGTCATCATCTTTGTCGTGATACTGGCCATTGTCGGGCTGATTGCCTGGTTTTTGGCCAAAAAGCTTCGAAAGTGATAAGATGTACCCTAAATATGCATTCAAGGAGCTGGTCAGGAGGAGATCAAAGACCACGACAACAGTGCTCATTGTCGCAGTCGTAGCATCGATCCTCGTCCTTTTTTCCGGTGTTATGGATGCTTATTCATCAGGCATATACAGGCCGTTTAAAGGCATCGGTTCGGACATGGTCCTTCAGAAATCAGAAAATACGACCACGGGCATTGATTCAAAAATAAGGATGCCGTTCGGGAAAGGGGCATTCTCCGAACATGAGATAGACTCATTGCCGGGCCTGGACCACATAATGGACATGTCCGGGTCACTCATAATCTGGGATTTTGGCAGGAGCGGTTTTACGACGATAGAAGGGATCGAGCCAGGAAGCTTTATTGGAAATAAGCTTTCTTCAGAGATAAAAGAGGGCTCGTTGGCTGAAAACGAGGCTGTGGCTGAAAGCCATTTTGCCAACTTCAATCATCTGAAAACAGGCGACAGTATCATGATCGGTAACGAGTCTTTCAGGATCTCGGGCATAGCAGGCATCACTGATGAGAGCCAGGTATTCTCCTCAAATATCTATATGGAACTAAAGGATGCGCAAAGAATAAGCGGCATAGAGGGGTATAATAATGTATATCTCAGGATTGATAAATTGTCCAATGAAGAGGCTGTAAAGAGGGAGGTTATAGGGCTTGACAGCAATATAACAGTGATATCGGGAAATTCGCTGGCTGCATCACTTTCAAATGTGGCCAGGATATTCAGCAGGTTCTATTATCTAGGGGCTGGCATGATAGTACTGGTCACCGTCCTCATCCTGCTAAAGGCCAATACGATAAATCTTCTGGAAAGGAAAAAAGACATCGCGGTCATGAGGACGGTCGGCTGGACCAGAAATGACCTTACAAAACAGATAATGACAGAGATGTGTATCCAGACAGTGCTCGGGTTTCTTATCGGCCTTTTGGTAAGCTTTATTGTTATCCTTTTTTTCGGCAGCATAAGCATCCGGGCAGCTGGCTCAGGATTGGGTGAAGGGGCAATATCAATACCTATAAGATTATCACTTGGCTCGATCTCAATGTATTTTGTCATCATCGTAGCAGTGTCTGCATCTGTATCCCTGATGCTGATAAGGAAGATATCGGGAATAAAACCATCGGATAATCTGAGAAGCATGTAGGGATAATTTTAAATATTTCAGCATAATAAGCCTTATGATGGGCGATATCATATACAAACCGATCGGGGTGATACATTCTGATTTTAAGCAGAGGGAGGGCATGCCTATCCAGGCATCCCTGTCAGAAGGGTCCAAAGGCTGGGTAGAGGTTTATCCCGAATACGAGGCAGGCTTAAAAGATCTAGAGGGATTTTCGCATATCATACTTATCTATCATTTTCACCTGTCCAGAGGATACTCATTGCTATGCAGGCCGTTTCTTGATGATGAAGAGCACGGGATATTTGCCATCCGGGCTCCGAAGAGGCCCAATCCCATAGGGATATCCATAGTAAGGCTGGAGAGGATAGAGGACAGCACCTTATATGTGAAGGATATTGATATCATCGACGGCACGCCCTTGCTGGATATCAAGCCCTATGCCTCAAGGTTCGATGTCAGGACCGATACCAAAGACGGATGGCTAAAAGAGAAGCTAAAGGATACTGAAACTCATGATTCTGATGACAGGTTCTGTTAAGATGGGATTATAATTAGGGCTGGTGAACGAGGGACGAATCTCGATGTTTAAGATGAACGTGTGCCCCGATAGATTAATAAATACATCGATACTTGTATAGTTAAATAACAAAAATGAAATACCTTTATAAAAAATTCTCCGAATATTATGATTTATGCTATTCTGAGAAAGATTATGCCAAAGAAGCCGATCTTCTTCAGGGCCTGTTCAGGAAATACAGGATAAAAGGCAGAAGGATCCTTGAGGTTGGCTGTGGAACTGCAGGGCATGCTGTCCATCTGGAGAAGAAAGGTTTCGATATCGTCGGGGTGGACCTGCACAAAGAGATGCTGGAGATTGCGAAAAAGAAATCAAGATCTATAAAATTCTTACAGGGTGATATGAGATATTTCCACCTGAAAAAAAAATTTGATATAGTCCTTTGCCTGTTCAGTACGATACATTACAACCAGAACCTAAGGGAGTTGGAAAAAACTCTCAGGAACTTTTACAGGCACCTGGAAAAAGGAGGGCTTCTAATCTTTGATATGGGGTTTAATGAAGAGAGATGGGAGGAAGGCCGTATCTATGTGGAAAACTGGTCTACCAACGAGGCAGATCTGGTAAGATTTTCAAAATCCAGGAGGGAAGGGGATTTCGGGTTCCTGGACATGGCATATATCATATTCAAAGATAAGAAATTTCATTTCGGAGAAGAGGAACATAAGATAGGAATCTTCAGGACCCCGAAAGTTAAGAGACTTGCTGAGAGGGTAGGTTTCAAGGTTGATTTATATGAGATCGAGCCGCAAAAGTCCTGGCAGGAAAATCCAGGTAAATATACGGTTTTTGCCTGCGTGAAAAAGTGAGGCGCCTGCCTGCTATAAGTAATCATACGTAAAGCCTGGGTTTAACATAGCATTTGACAGAGTTGCTGAAGACGATACAAACCAGTATTACTTTTATGTCCTGGAAGAAGGGTTTACACCGTGAGAATTAATATATCGACCTTGAATGTCCAATCAGGAGTGGGCGTGACAGAGGGTTATTGGCAGTACCTGACCTCTTCCTGGAAGTATCTTTTACCGCATTCACAAAATAATATAATCAAGGCCACTGACTTTGTAACAACCAACAATATCGATATATTGGTATTGACCGAGATTGATGCGGGCTCGTTAAGGAGCAGGAAAGTGAGCCAGATCGACCTGCTCAGCGGCCGTACAGCCCTTAAGAACAGTATCTTCTTTGAAGCATACAGGGTCGGCAAACTTGTAAACCAGGGCAATGCCATTATGACGCGTTATGCTATTTTGGAGAGCCAAAAATACCGTCTGCATAGCAGGGGAGAACCGAGATATTTAGGGATGGCACTGTTAAGGTTTGGGAACAGGGATATAACAATATTTGCCGCCCATCTTAGCCTTAATAAAAAAATGAGACATAAGCAGTTTCAGGAGATCAGCGATATTGTATATGATGCAAAAACTCCTGTGATACTGTGTGGAGATTTTAATACAGAAGATGAGTCAGAACTGTCCATCTTGATGAAGACAGGCCTGAAAAAGAGTTCCCTTTGCAAGACATACCCTGCATGGAAGCCAAGAGCGTGCAGGGATCACATCTACACATCCTGCCAGTTCCGGGTGCAGAGTGCCTATGCACCTACGATTACTGTTTCGGACCATTTACCTCTTGTTGCAGAGCTGGTTCTTGATTAATTTCTGAAAATCTCTTAGGCTTGACTTTGACTTTCATGTCAAAAGCTGAGCATAAAAAAGGATTAAAGCCAAATTTTCAGACCCTGATGTTCAACTTTCTTAATTCCCCGACCAGCCTTTCATGGGTTGTGTATTTGATAGCATGGATCCCAAGCTGGTTGGCAGCATCGACATATTCTTCAATATCGTCAATATAGATACATTCTTCAGGTTTTAGGCCTAGCTTATCTATGGCGTCAAAAAATATCTTTTTGCCGGGTTTCTTCTCCTTAACTTCAAAGGATAGGCTTACAGTGTCAAACAGACGAAAGACCTCAGTTGGTCTTATCCCATAATCAAAATCCCATTCGCTGGTATCAGATAATAAAGCAAGCTTGTAATCAGGTTTTAATCTTCTGATCAGATCAAACGTCGTTTTGATTGGGGTAAAAATTTCGGTAAATGCCCTGATAAATTCAGATTTTGGTATTTTCAGGTTGCATAATCTTACAGTCTTTCCAAAAAATTCATCAGAGCTTATCAAACCGGTTTCATATTGTCCAAGTAGACCGGGTTCTTGATAGATCAGTCCCTTTAGCTCTGAAGGAGATCTTTCAGTATATCTAGAGATTCTTTCAAGAAAAATATTGTTATCAAACTTACAAATAACATTACCAAAGTCAAATATTATAGCTTTGATCATGAGCTATGAAATTGAGATATATATTAAAAGATTTTGACAAAGGGTTTCAGGATATAACCCGCACAACAAAAGATTTATATACTACTATGCATTACATAATACTAAGCAATGCATAAAATGCAAGATGGATACCCAATTCAAGAAGGGAGTGATGGACATCTGCGTCCTGTCTCTCCTGCGAAAGAAGGACTATTACGGTTACGAGCTGGTCCAGAAGATATCCCAGATGATCTCGATATCAGAAGGGACATTGTATCCTATCCTGAAACGGCTGAAGAACGAGGGCTATCTCGAGACCTATCTCAGGGAGTCGAAAGAAGGCCCTTCGAGGAAGTATTATTCGTTGACGAAGAAAGGGAAGATGAAATGCAAGGAGTTAAACGACGAGTGGAAGAGCTTCACAAGGAAGATAGACCGGATCTTAAGATAAAATGAATAAGGAAGAATTTTTAGAACAGCTGGAAGAGCGCCTGGTCGGAATCCCGAAAGAAGACAAGAGGGAGATCCTGCAGGATTATGAAGAGCATTTCAGGGTCGGGAAAAAGAAGAAGAGGACTGAAGAGGAGATCGCAAAATCCTTAGGAGACCCGAAGGAGATTGCAGGAGAGATCAGGAGAGAGCTCTCGGGCAGGAAAGAGGGGGAGGAACTCAAGGCAGAGGCGATAGAGACCTGGGTCACTCTCAAGAGATTCTCGAGGCACGTCTTCAACGAAACAAAGGACAAGATAGATGAGGTATCCGAGAAGTTCGATCCCGGGAAGGTCTCCCATTGGATCTTGCTCGCTCTTGGTATCATCCTGTTCTTTATGCTTGTCTCTGTAATCGCAGGAGGATTATTCATCCCTGTGACCCTGATAATCCTTATATTCATAGTGATAGAGATCGTGAACAAGAGGAGGTCTGGAAGGTCTGCTTCGAATGCAAGAAAGAGTTCCGGGAGACGGGATAAGAAGAAAGAGTATGAAGAGAGAAGCGTCCTGAAGACCACTCTGGTCCTGCTCTTCAATATCCTCATCTTCATATGGGTATGGATAGCCCTGTTCTCTGTGATCATCGCTTTCATCATCGCAGGGGTCGCGATGGTGATCTCGGGACTCCTGGTGTCCATCTTCTCCGTATTCTCCCTCATCAACTACCCTGGTCCAGAGCTGAGCGACCTCTTCTTTTCGGGATTGTTCGCAGGCTTGGGCATCCTGATGCTTGGAGTGCTGTTCACCATCCTGTTCAATAAGCTCATCAAGGTATTCTTCAGGCTGACGAAAAGATACCTCAAACTAAACCAGGAGATGATCAGAAAATGAGAGGATATATCATGTATGTGATCCTGATTGTTCTCATGATCGGGTGTTTCTTCCTGTCAGGATTATTCTTCATGGATTCCGGGCTGGTGGACCCTGGTACCGGGATAGATAATGAGAACAGCATCCGGATCCTGGCAGAGCTCGATGCATTACCCATGGTCCAGATCGAACCCTATGATATAAATTTCTACCGAAGGGGCGAATTGACAGGGATAGGCAATGGAAGCCTGACAATCGCGTCCTACAGGGAGAATGGAGATACCTTCCTCTATCCCGGGAATACCTCTGTCTTCAGGAAAGGGGAATGGTTGAGAATATATTACCGCTACCTGCCTGAAGGCGGGAAGAGGATATTCAAGGTGGAGAGGATCAGGGGTTGAATTCTTCCCCGAGCCCGTCAGGGCCGAGAGCGCAGCCGTGGTCGAGGGGAAAAACAAGCAATCTTCCGGGCGTTCCATCAAATGAGCGAATGTGATGCATAAAGAACAGGAACCAAGGCGATAAAACCTCAGTACACCGAGAGATTAAGTGACCACTTTTAAATAAGAAAGATTTATAAATCTCATGTATTTTATAAGATTCATGAGTCCAGATTTGATGCACTCTGAAAAGATCAGTTCATGTTTTGATGATTTTCTGAAGAAGAATATTGATAAGCTAAGGGTAAATGGTGTCTTTGATATTGAACATAAAGTGGACAGTATCCCTGCAAGATATGAAGATTATCTGACCCCTTTTGGTCCCAACGGCGGATATGAAAATATTGATCCTACTATTAAGCATATTGCAAACCTCGATAATCTGGGCAGGTTTGCAGTTGATCTTGAACAGACAGATGCAAGGCTGCTTGAAACCATCGGAATCGAAGGTTTTTTACCTGCTGATTTACCTATTCCGGATAATTGCGCGTGTAGACCAGGCGCCCCATGGAAAACACTTAATGCTGAAATACAGAAGTTATACCAGGCTGTAGGATTATTTTCATTGTCTGAGGAAAGGGTCATCGCTAATCCATCAGTTTCCCAGACCTCATCCTATATCGAGGGGATGGTAAGACTGAATAAAGCTGCAAGTGTAACTTTCAGGAGATTTGGGCTTGAGGATGCGGCGAAACATTTCGCAGAGAGAGCTGAGGTCCTGGATTCAATATATGACCAAATATTGGCACTTGAGGGAAGACCAACGAAACCGACAGCGGTTGGTGATGGCTACGATGGTGATGACTTTTTCAGGGCTTTGGCAGCTGAGCATGTTGTTTCCGGAAAACAGGAATTACCCGGCCTGGATGCTTATCTGATAATGGTGAATGACCCGATCCATCCTAGAAAAGTCCCAGGATTCAAGACTGTCTGTGAACATTTAACTGAATGGAACAAAGGTGTATTTGCACTTGGAGAAAGGAACAAAAAAACTCTTGAATTGATGACTGCAAGAATAAATGATAGGAGCGACCTGGGAAACCAGAGGTATCCGTATGGTTTTGGATTCGGGCCATATTACAATGCTGTGGGTGAGATTGGATTTACGAGACGTGATGGCATGCTTATCGCAATGTATATGCATTTTTCAGGAGAATTAGCAAAAGAGTTCAGTGATGTGCATCCAGATGGAGTCACCTACCTCACCTGGTTATTTGAGCCGGATTTTGAGCCGACCGGGACCCTGACAAGAGAGCAGATGCTTAATTCAGAAATAGTAAAAATACCATCATGGTTTGTAGCAGGGGAAACTGACAGAGGCAGGATCTTTGAAGGGATGAACTGGTTTGTTTTTAATATGATAAGGTTGACAGGGCTTACACACAAGATGTATGATAGACCAAACCTTAAAGTGCTCCCCACATTATATTCTGATTTGAGCGTTGACAACTATATGGCAGACATAGTGATGAATTATATGCCAGGACAGAAGGCTCTTGAAGGTTACAGTGGTTTGCAGGTTCTGCCGGGGTTTTTGCGATCTTCCCTTTAGTAGCCCAACAGACTATTGGGTTTAGAATCGCGCTGTTATGTGTTTTTTCTGCAAGAAAAGATGCCGGAGGCAACAGCATGACGCAGGAGCCAGGCTCTATAATTCAGGTTTAAACCCCTTAACCTCTTCTTCCATCTCAACCTCTTCTTTTGAGATGGAAATAATCTTGTGGGGTTTTTCAATTTTGAAATATTTTATAGGCTTGTTCATCCCTTTGGCTATTTTTATCTCTGCCAGAACTCCGTTGGATACAGGACCAAAGACCCATAATTCATCTGCCCTTATTACAAGGTTATTATTCCCTTCCCTGACTAAATCCCTATCAACAGAATCAAGCATGAAATATTCAAAGATCATGAAAGGATTTAGCGGGACTTTATGCTGTTCAACAACATACTTTGAGATGTGCATCCTGAAATAAAAAAAGTGCTTAGACATCGCAGTATAAACCAGAGATCTATTCTTTTTGAGGTTAAGGGCTTTATGATTAAAATCCATCATGCAATTATCTGAATCTATGGAATAATATAAATTTTTCCATTAGTTTTCCATTAGGGTTGGCTCTGGATAATATTGCACATGACATAGGGATTCCTGTTAGTTTCGTTTCCCCTACAATGTGTGGGAAAACTGTGCCCGCAGAGTAAAACTAGAGTTCCAGATAAATTCGACAGAAGGGGTGTAAATATAGTGGGTTGCGTCCATTCAGGATATATGCTCTAGCCACGATTTACAACCTGTTTACTGCTTATAAGATGTTTTCTTATTGTCCTAATGACCACCAGGGTCAATGCTATTAATGTTGGATAGAAGATAGCATGCTCAAGGATTGTTAATTTACCAAATACTTCCGCGATACCCTGATGAAAAAAATATCCCAGAAAAAGAAATATTGCGCTAAAAATGCTGATTGAAAGTAAACTATAGATGAGAAACTTTTCCCATCTAATCTTAAGCGACCCTGCGATTATTGGCCTAAAAAACCTAACACTTGGAATGAAAGCAAAGATTATCAGTGTTGTTAATGTTTTTTGTTCAAACCTTTTCTGGAGTTTTAAAAATATTCTCTGCCCTATGGGCTTTTGAACTATCTTTTGCACTACTTTACTCCCTCTCAATGTCAAGAAATATAATATGAGGGATGAGGTCCAGGAAGTAACTATTATCAGCATAGCCACAATAAAAATATTTATGTATCCTAAACTTGCAATATATCCCACAGTCACTAAAATAATCTCAGGGGGAATCGGGACAAAGAAAAGGAAATTGTATATCAAAAACCATACAAAAATACTGGTGTAAGAGAGCGTTTCAAAAACCTGGGTAATATCAGTGTCGAATACCATAATAATCCTAATGAATAAACTTGATATATTTAAATTATTGGTCGATGCCTGACTGCTCAAGTCTGAAAAAAGAGAGATGCATGTACATTATACATTCATGAGAGATGCTTTTGGGAAGCACAAGAGAAATCTGGATAGAATATTCAAGAATTGATTATGCGACTGTTCTCTATGTCTAGAGCATAGGTTTATAAATAAATCCTCTTTTCCATGATTGATGATTGATGAGACAATATTTCAAGAGGTAGGACCACTGATTGAGAGATTGGCTCTGGACGAGGCAGTGAGCATGGTGCGAAAGCGTGTCCTGGATGATCCGACAAATCCGGACCGCATGACGGAACTTGGGATAGTCCTGATCCAGGTCAGAAGAGCTCGGGAAGCCATTGAGACCCTCAAAAAAGCTGAATCTTATGAACCGGACAATCCGGATATACTCGGATACCTCGGGCAGGCTCATTATTTCAATGGCGATCATCAAGATGCAAGAGAAGCTATCCAAAGGTCGCTTGCACAGGACCCAAGAAACATACCAGCTCTGAATGGTCTAGGCATGCTGGAAACAGAGGAAGGACACTATGCTGATGCAGAACAGGCCCTCACAAAAATCATTGAGGATCTCGGTCCGGTCACGCGAATATTGACTGAGAGGGCATATGTCAGGTATAAATTGGGCAGATACGATGAAGGTATAGATGACTGCACTCTTGCCTTGGAGCAGGAACCCAATCTAGTCGCATTGCAATCCAGAGCCACCCTTTATGATGCTATTGGCAGACCTGACCTTGCAGATGCAGATAGGACCACGCTTTTGTCATACCACAATGCTGCTTCTTTGATTGATCTGGTTCAGCAGAAAGAACCTAGAAAATAGTTCTACTGCCTGTTTTGAAGCGATCGAGTTTAACATCAGGATTCCTGAGATGTTAAATATCTTTTACGCATCTATAGCCCTGGTAGTCTGGGGCAGAGGTTTTGCTCCTATCTAGGATATATCCGTTATATGCTACTAGATAGGCTCTTTGTTCATCCTTTGATTCACCTGTCCAGTAATAGATCACCTGGGAATTAGGATTCCATAAGGGGGTTTCTTTGTCTGGCTTTATTTCATATTGTGGATTTCCCTGCGAATCGATAATGCCTTCTACGTTCTTGTTGTTCCTGGTCATTGAACAGACAATCTCCTCCCTTGTTGGAAGCCTCCAGCCCTCCCCCAGTTTTGCGCAATTATCTTTTGCTGTCTGCCAGCCTGTCCCTTCCAGAGGGAAACCAACCCCCTGGGGGGCCCAGCTTAATGTAACTCCATTTCCTTCAATAATCCTTGATCCAAAATCATTATCATTATACCTGTTTTCGACTCTTATTAACTGAGGGATGCCAAAAGATATGGTTATCAGAAGAAATATCGCAACATATGAGGCTACAATTATCTTTTTATGCTTAAATTCTCCAAAATAGAAACCCAAGGCGAGTAATAAAAGAGGAATCAAAACCAGGAACCTCCCGGCATTACTGTTGAAGAAAAACAATGAGAAGATGCCTAATACTGCAAATAATACAGACCCGGTTCTTTTATACTTCATGGCGATCAAGGAGACAACAAGGAAAATAAGAGGTATTGATAAATACTGGATAAAAGTCAGCGATAGGTTTTGTAAAAAAGATGTATGGTACCACCCCTCATGAAAAGCCTCATTAATGCCCCAGTATGCCCATACAGATGTAATTAAGGCAGATAAAACAGTACTTGACCAGCCAATTATGCTCTTTGGTTTCATTTCTTTGATATTAATGACGTGATTATAAGTCCCAGGCCTAGTCCTCCAATCAAAGAGCCTATAAATGCAAAAACAGATACTTTCAGGAAAAAGAACCCTGCTCCTAGCCCCAGCAGCAATCCTCCACCTGTTGCCCACGTGCTTTTATCTTTGCTCATTTTGTTTTACCTCCTTTGTTTTTATAATATACAAGCATCTTATATAAATGCTTCGGCAACCTAACAAGTCTCTTTCTCAAAGAGGAAGGCAGAATGTCCGAAAGACCAGGAGCCCCACTATTTTTAATCTGATAATTCCACCGGTCTTAGACCGCTGGCCAGGTCGATTGGAATTGTCAGTTTTCGATTGGCAAGTCAGTGCGGGAACAAGATCTCTGCAATAGTCCACAGCAGAACAAAAAAACCCATAACAGTGGATATAAATATCAAAACAGAACGATCTTTCTTTCTTGTGATGCCGACAATGCCGCAAAGAAAAGCAGCGATTCCGGAGATGAACCCGGCCAGCATCGGCAGGGCTATTCCAGGCCTGGCTATAATATCTTGCGGTATTGTCTTCCCAGCTGCAACAGATCCATAAAAACCTACAAATGACATGCCGATAAAAAATAGTATTGGCACAAGAACAATTAATACGACAGATAATCTGCCCAGATGGCTCTTTGGTGCAATATTTATTTTCATATTCTGATGTGATATAATATATTTATTAACAAGCTACTATATTAATTTTGCGATTTCTCGGCTTCATTTAACATGGAAATTTGATGAAGCCGCTCGATGAGTGATTTTTGGGAATGAGGAGTGAAGGCTACGAGTGACCGAAGGCTGCCCAAGAACTATAGATAAAAGCCCCGGAAAACCGAAATGTTTATATACTATAGCGTTCTATATAATCACTATGGTAACTACAATACAAGTTAGTGGTAAACTGGTGGAAGCTTTAAAAGATAGGAAGATGTACGATAAAGAGAGCTATGAATCCATTATATGGGACTTATTAGAGGACAGTATGGAATTATCCGAGGAAACAAAAAAACACATAGAGCTGGCTCAAAAGGATATTAAAGCCGGAAGAGTCTACACCCATGAGCAGATAAAGAAGGAGTTAGGCTTATAATGTACACTCTGGTTTATACCGATGAGTTCTTTAAGCAGATAAAAAAACTGAGTAAAGATGCTCAAAGGAGAATAATGCTGACTCTTGAAAGGATCAGGGTCAGACCTTATCCTCATGTTAAAAAGCTGGTGGGAAACCCTTATTTTAGATTAAGGGTTAGGGATTATAGGGTTATTCTTGACATAAAGAAGAATGAGCTTATAATCTATCTTCTGGAAGCTGGCCACAGGAGAAATGTATACAAGTAGGTTTTCCGGGGCTTTGCTGAATAAAAGATTTCTTGGGCAGCCGGAGGGAGCCTGGCGAGTGAGGAGCGAACCGGTTAATTCCTGTCGCAGAAATGGCAATTATATTTGGACTTATATGTTTAGCTAAACGAATATATGGAAAGTTTAGAAGCTACTATGGAGAAAGTTGAACTGGAAGGGACAGAAGGTTTCATGCAATATGGTAGAATACCATATAAAATATATTTTCAAACTGGAAGTGAAACCTGTGATCTTGTAGATGCAAGAAATCCTGCTTCTCATATGGTTACTCCACATTTATTGAAACTAACATGGGGTCCTTGTTATACGTTTTTTCTGCAAGAAAAAAAGCCAAAGGCTCAGTTTGGATTTTGGCGTACATTTAGGAAACTTTTATATTTGGCCAGTTCTTTTCCATTAATATATGATTAAAGCAATTTTATTTGATTTAGCAGGAGTAATAATTACAAATACAAGAGGATTTGAAAAAGAATTAGAATCCATATTAAAGATCGATAAAGAAAAACTCATTGGAACTTGGAAAGGTCAAACATTTTACGATTTTCTTTTTGGAAAAATCACTGAAGATGAATATTGGAATATTATAGTGAATAAAAATAATTGGAATGTTGAAATACAGCCACTAAAAGATGCTATAAGAAAGCATTTCAAACTTAACGAAGAAACAATGAGCATTATCAAATCATTAAAGAATCAAGGTTTTAAATTAGGAATTCTATCGGGTCACACTAAAGAATGGATAAAATATCTTAATGATACTTATGATTTTGAGAAATATTTTGATGTAATAATTTATTCTTATCAAAAAGGTTATTCAAAACCAAGTAAAAAGATTTATGAAGATATTATTAATGAAATCAATATTGAACCTAAACAATGTATCTATACTGATGATAAAGAAGAATTCCTTACTCCTGCTAAAGAAATTGGAATGTACACAATCCTATTTCAAACACCTGAACAATTTAAAAAAGAACTGGCCTCTTTCTCCATCAATATCAATTAAGCCAAAATCCAAATTGCGTATAACATGGGAATTCCTGTTAAGTTCGTTTCCAATACGAAGTGTGGGAAACCTGTGTCCGCAGAGTAAAATTTGTTTTACCAATAAATTCGACCGAAGGGAGTGTAACCGTATGTAGGACTAGGGGGTTCCATT
>CAZPXC010000038.1:0-16626 GCA_964590935.1 uncultured Methanosarcinales archaeon | reverse complement strand
CTATTATTTGCATTGCTGCTTTTTTATTCAATAACCCCGATATAGGGCAGCTCCCTGAACTCTTCATCATGGTCCATGCCATAGCCGACGACAAACCTGTTGGGGACCTCAAAGCCGATATAATCGATATTTACTTCTGTCTTTCTCCCGGAGGGCTTGTCGAGCAGGGTGCAGAGCCTGGCTGATGCAGCACCCTTATCTGTCAGATACTCTTTAAGCTTGACTATCGTAAGCCCGGTATCAACTATATCCTCCACGAGCAGCACATCCCTTCCTTTGACATTGCCATTGAACTCTATGTTGACATTTCCGGATGATTCCTGGCCGGAATAGCTCCTTGCCACGATAAAATCAATGGATGTTCTTTTACCGAGCCTGGACAGCTCCCTGGCAAGGTCTGAGCAGAACACAAACGCGCCTTTCAGGACGCAGATCATATGGATATCGCTGCCAAAGTCATCTGCTATGTCTTTTGCCAATCCTCTAACCCTGGCTGCTATCTGCTCTTCTTTGAACAATACCCTTGGCTCCATATAGCATAAGAGAACCTCTGACTTATAAAAAGCTTATTGAAATCATATTATTGTAAAAAAATAAGAAAAAAACAGGATCAGTCCAGCGGCACCTCATCGCCCTTTTTCTCAGGTTTTTTAAGCGCACCCGCCTCCTTTTTCAGGATATCCGCTTTGTCTGTAAGCTCCCAGGTAAAGTCAGGGTCATCCCTGCCGAAGTGTCCATAGGCTGCGGTCTTTAGGTATATAGGCCTCCTGAGCTTGAGCTCGCGGATGATGTCCCCTGGTTTTAGCGGGAAATGCTTTCTCACAAGCTTGGTTATCCTGTCAAGAGGTATCTTGTTTGTCCCATGGCAGTGCACCAGGACCGACACAGGCTCAGCAACACCTATTGCATAGGCCAGCTGAATCTCGCACTTGTCTGCAAGCCCGGCTGCAACGATGTTCTTCGCGATATAACGCGCTGCATATGCGCCTGACCTGTCCACCTTGGTGGGGTCCTTGCCTGAGAAGCATCCACCACCATGGCTGCCATGACCACCGTATGTGTCGACTATTATCTTCCTGCCGGTGAGACCTGCATCGCCTACAGGGCCGCCGACGACAAACCTTCCTGTGGCATTTATGTAGAACCTGGTCTTGCTGTCGACCCAGTCATTGCACACAGGCTCTATGACCCTTTTCATTATGTCTGCCTCTAGCTTCTTGTCATCCACGTCAGGGGAATGCTGCGCTGCGATGACAACAGCATCGACCCTTACAGGCTTGCCGTCATGATACTCGACACTTACCTGGCTCTTGCCGTCCGGCCGCAGGTATGGCAGAACCTTGGCCTTTCTGACATCTGCGAGCTTCTTTGCAAGCTTGTGCGCAAGGACAATAGGCAGGGGCATCATCTCCTTGGTCTCGTTTGTCGCATAGCCGAACATCATGCCCTGGTCGCCGGCGCCCTGCTCCTTGAACCTGCCCTCGCCGTCTGTCACGCCCTGGCTTATGTCAGGCGACTGCTCAGAAACAGCAGAAAGGACACCGCATGTCTCAGAGTCAAAGCCATAGCTGGGATCGTTGTAGCCTATCTTCTTTATCGTCTCCCTAGCGACCTTCTGAAAATCAACATAGGTGGTCGTCGTCATCTCTCCGGCGACGATGACAAACCCAGTCTTCGCCAGGGTCTCGATGGCGACCCTCCCCTTCGGGTCTTCCTTATAGACAGCGTCAAGAATCGCGTCGCTTATCTGGTCGCACATCTTGTCAGGATGCCCCTCTGTCACGCTCTCGCTGGTAAAAAAATACTTTCCGTTTCTCATCTAGCTTCCACCTCATATTGCTTTTTCCAGCATAGAAAACAGATAGTATATAAATCATCCTGATAAAAATATTCTCATCGGAATATCCGGCAGATGCTGAATATCACTTCAGCCGCATCGCCTTGATCTTCGAGAAAAGAAGCCTTAATCTCTCGCTGTTTCTCTTCAGCTTCCTGTTTGCCTCACTGGCAACGAACCTGAGATATCTCTCATCGACCAGAAGCGCACCACCTTTTGATACAGGCACGTCCATGTGCTCTGTGCCTGTTGCCTCGATGATTATCCTCCTGCCGGCAGTCAGTATCCCGGAATGCTTGAGCCCGGCTGTCCGCAGGACGCTTAGCATCTTATCAGCATCGCCCATTGTCCTTGCGCAGATATGGATTATGAACGGCTCCTGCCTAAGCCATACGCATTCCTCAGGCGGGTTTTCAAGGCATTTTTTTATATCTGCATAGCCAGCCTTGCTGTGCGTGACATAGAGCCACTCCGCATCCTTCTTCTTCCCTGAAAAAGGCTGCCTCAAAAGAACTATCCTCCCTGCGCAGGAGCTTGTGGTGTAGTAATCGCTCAGAGAGTTTATCAGGTCAAACAGCGGCCTGATGCCATTGTCGATACGCCCTTTTTTTGAGTGGTCTTCCCTTTCCAGCACAAGCTTTTTTTGCGTGTCAAACATAAGAATAGGGAAAAAGGCTTTAGCTAAAAAATTTACTGTTTCTTCTTCAGCATGAACCTCTTGATCTCATCCACGAAAAACTTTGTCTCGCGCTGCAGCCTGTCGTATTCCGTGCCCGTTATCTCCTTTATGTCGCGGTGCAGTATCTTTTTTGAGGTGTCATAGAGCTGCTGCATGATCCTTGTGCAGCGTTTGTTGATATGACCCGGCACAACAAGCTTCTCGTTGATAAGCTCAGCAACCCTGCCCGGGTTTTCCGGCATCTCGCCCAGCTTCATTATGCTGGCATGAGCAGCGTCGATAGCAGCCCAGTACAGGTCGAGGCAGCCCTGCATTATATGCCATTTCGAGTTGTGCATGGTCTGCGGCACCCTTGAATAATATGCCATCACTGCCTCCTTTGTCGGCCTGATCCTTCCCTGGTAGAGCAGCATCTGCAGAGGTGAGAAAAAACCTGTGTCGATGAGCGCGATGCCTTCTCTCAGCATGTTTATGCCTATCGGGTCTCCTACTCTTATGAATTCCCAGAACGAGGTGAACTTAAGCGTGGTTATATGCAGCCTCCTTGATACCCTTGCGACCGTGTTCTCGGTTATCACCCTGTAAGCCTCCACGACCTCAGGGGTCATCTGGAACGACACGTCATCGACTATCACGAGGATATCGATGTCGCTGGATTCTGATGCTGTCTTTTTTGCGCTGCTGCCGAACAGCACTATAGCCTTGCAGAACCTGTCAAACTCCTTGTAGATGCTCTTGGCAAAGGAGTATGCGATGTCGACCTCTGTCTTGGTATACCTAGTTGTCTGCTTCGGCCTCTCTTTCTTCTGGACCTTGAACTCCATGGGCATGATAATGCTGCCCTGTTTTATAAACTTTTATCACTATCGGAAGGGAGTGTTAAAGAATCATGACTGATCTTCTTTTTATGCCAACAGCAACAAAAAGTTTATTAACCTGACAATGATATAGCGAACTGGATGGAAACAGACCTCACAAAAAAACCGATACCCTATTTGATTAGGCAGATAGCCCTGCCGGCAAGCATCGGGTTCTTCTTCAACACTATGTACAATGTTGTTGACACATACTGGGGCGGCCGCCACTCCACAGATGCTCTGGCTGCACTGTCGCTTTCTTTTCCCATCTTTTTCATCATCCTTGCGATGGGCTCTGGCATCGGGACAGGGGCGACAGCATTGATATCCAACGCCCTTGGTGAAGGGAACCAGAAGAAGGCCACGAGATACGTAGGACAGGCAACATCATTCGCGTTCATCCTTGGTGTTATCATGACTGTTGTGGGCCTTATGGTCAGCCCATCCCTTTTCCGGCTGCTCGGTGCTGATGGCACATACCTCAGCCTGGCGCTGTCATATATGAACGTCATCCTGCTCGGCTCGGTCTTTTTCATGCTGATATACACGATGAATTCGATACTCAATTCGCAGGGAGACGCCAAAACATTCAGGAACTATCTCATATTCGGGTTCTTCCTCAACCTAATCCTTGATCCGTGGTTCCTCTATGGTGGGTTTGGCCTGCCTGCGCTTGGTCTCCCCGGCATCGCCTGGGCAACAGTGGTTGTGCAGTTTATCGGGATGATATACATGGGGTCAAAGGCAGTGAAAAGCGAGTTATTCTGCAAGGACTGCCTAAAGAAGCTTAAACCGGACAAAAAGGATTACATCGAACTCTCAAAGCAGGGCTTTCCTGCATCACTGAACATGATGACTGTCGCGATCGGAATATTTGTGATCACTTATTTCATAAGCCAGTTCGGAAAACAGGCAGTTGCTGCATATGGCATCGCCACGAGAATAGAGCAGATAGTAATGCTCCCCTCAATCGGCCTCGAAATAGCTGCTCTTGCGATAATCGGGCAGAACAATGGTGCGAAAAGATACGACAGGGTCAGGGAAACCATGAAAAAGAGCATTCTCTACGGGGTCATTATCCTTTTAATAGGGACTTTCGCTGTTTTTATTCTTGCAAAGTTCCTGATGGGAATCTTCACGACCGACCCTGCAGTTGTCGGCATCGGTACAAGCTATCTGAGGATTGCTGCGTTCGTCTTCCAGGCATATGTTATCCTGTATATCTCAACCTCTTCGCTTCAGGGCATGAAGAGACCGCTATATGCAATATGGATCGGCCTCTACAGGCAGATAGCAGCACCTCTCCTGGTATTTTTCCTGCTGGTCAAGGTGTTCAGTCTGGGTGTTGTATCTGTTTTCTTCGGCATCGCTACAATCAACTGGAGCGCTGCACTTTTCACGCTCTGGTATGCTCACCATGTAATAAAAAGGGTCATTGCGTGAACCAGGAAAACGTCTCGTATCCTGCTATTTTTTCCTTAAAAATGCTTATGAGGAAGGCACTTATTATTCCAATATTTGTGGGATGGAAACCATCCTGCGATAATCCCATTCAAAGCGCCGCTCTGTCTCTTCATATAATGTTTTTTCAATCTCATTCAGCCTCATTTCCGCTTTTTTTGTCCCTGTGGACAGCATCGTGTTGATTAACGTCTCTGCAACAAGATCATAATTGATCCCTGCCTCCCTGAACTTTTGGACGCTCAGCCTGTCCACCTTCTGCATTACCCTGCGATATTCCCCGATGTCTGAACCACCAAGCAGGGGAACCGCGTTGCCATGAAACCCAACGACCTCAACATCTCTCCGGAGATATGATGAGAATCTCATCCTGTCCAGCTCCAGCCCGAATGCCTCTGCCCTGCGATCCGGCAGTTTTTCAGATATGTACCTGGCGAATATATCAGCAGGATTCGTGACGACAATAACCTCTGCCTCGGAATCCCTGGCCTCTTCTATGAGACAATCTATGCCCGGCCTGTTTGAGGGGAACTCCTCAAGCCTCATCTCATATCCATTACAGCTATGGTAATCCCTGTGATTGTTGAGAGTAATGATTACGCAATCGCTTGACATCAAGATCTCCCTTCTGCCTCCTGTCTCTTCTTTTATGATATCTGCGCATCCAATCCTGTCTGCGATCGCCTTTCCACACCTGCCGTAACCATAGATCACTATGCTCTGGTATCTCATTTTGCATGTGTAAAGGCAATCTAATATATAAAATATTGTCGGCGGTTTTGACCGACAATAAAAAGATTTAAATATTCTATATGTTCCTGATATTATTTATGGAACAGGCACTGACAGATTACGGGCTCTCGGAAAAAGAGGCTGCTGTCTATGTAGTATGCTTAAAGACCGGTATGGCCACAGCAAACATGATATCAGAACTGAGCCTGATCCCCAGGAGTACAGTGTACGACATATTAGATAAATTACAGGCCAGCGGCCTGGTCTCTACAACAATCGTAGGTGGAAAAACGCATTTCAGCGCCAGTGACCCTGGTGTGCTGTTGACGAACCTGGAGGAAAAGAAAAGATCCATACTCTCGATCCTGCCAAGACTCAGGGAGATACAGAATAAGATATCTGAAAAGCCCATCTCTGAGGTATACCAGGGAAAAACCGCAATAATAAAGCTGCTGGATGAGATCCTTGACAGGGGCGAGACAATGAGCATAATCGGGAGCCAGGGCAATGCCCTTGACAAGATAGGATACCACCCCGACAAGTTCAGGAAAAAAAGGCTTGAGAAAAAGATCAGGTGCAGGCAGATACTTGAACTGTCAGACGAGGCTGAATCTGTCAAGGATGACAGGTATACAAGAGTGAAGTATATTCCTGATCTTGCCAGTGCCAAGGAGGCGATATTTATCCTGAAGGAGCATGTATACCATATAATCTTCCAGCATGAGATCAGCGCGATAAAAGTGAAATCAAAGGATCACGGCAAGACCATGCAAATCCTGTTCAACCTGATGTGGAACAGTTCGTCTGAAAAAATGTCCAAGAAGCCTGATAAACAGGGATATTCCATAAGGCTGTGAAAAAGCTATAGTTTTTTTTATACCATGCAAATCTGTCTTTATTAGGGGTTAAAAAACCTCAAACATCAACACCCACAAATTATATTAATGAGCGGATCATAAGCCATGAACATGGAAAAGATACTTGAACTTAACGGCATCAAGAGAAGGATTAACATTCTTAATTCCTACATCCGAAACATCTCGCTTGATAAACTTAGGAATATGTTCCGGTTATACGTCCAAAAAAAACGAAAAAAGACTGTCCTGAAGGCAAAGCCTTTTCTCTTATTTACAGATGTCACAAATATCTGCAATCTGAGATGCCCTCTATGCCCCACCGGCCTGAATTTACCTGGGTATGAGAAGGGATATATGTCATTTAAGACATTTAAAAAAGCTGTCGATGAGCTAAGCGATTCTCTAATGTGGGTTGCTCTTTATGACTGGGGAGAACCGTTTCTGAACAAAGATATTTTCCGGATGATAGAATATGCAGGGTCAAAAAGGATCATCACGTTCCTCAGCACCAATGCGAACCTGTTGACTGATGAGATGATAAGGAAAATCATTGATTCTGGTCTTGACCAGATGGTTATATCCCTTGACGGCACCAATGAACAGACGTACAGGAAATACAGAATTGGCGGCGACTTCAACAAGGTGATCACAGGCATTGAAAAACTGGTCAGGATGAAGAGGAAACTCCGGGTCAGGCACCCGTTTATAGAATGGCAGTTCCTGGTCATGAAGCACAATGAGAATGAAATTGAGCAGGCAAGAAAGATGGCCTCTGAGATAGGGGTTGACAGTATACATTTCAGGCCTATTAACCTTTGCGACAAGCCATTTACAGGATCTTATGACAAAAAAATTGCTGATAAATGGTTACCGGCAGACAGGAGGTACAGGTTTGGCTACGACAACCCTCCGCTGAACAAGGAGCTTTGCTACTGGCTCTGGTATTCGGTATTCATCAACTGGAAAGGTGATGTTTATCCCTGTTGCGGAACTTACGAGGAAAAGTACAGGTTTGGAAACATCCACGATAACAGCATAATGGATCTCTGGAACAATGAGAAGTATGTGGAATCAAGAAGACTGTTCACACAGCCTAAAAAGAACACAGAAAGCATATGCAGCGGTTGCGAGGTATTCAAGAAAGCCTGAGCATTCTCATACTGACTAGTCCTGTGGTATCTGTGTGGTGTGAGCGCCTTCAATACCAATAAGAAAAGAAGAAATTGCCTGTAGTATGTATTCCTTCTCACCTTCATTTGAATAAAGGTGATTTGCCTCTGCAAGAATATGGAGTTCTGAGCCCGGAATAAGCTTGCCCAGGCTTTCTGCATGAGAAGGCGGCACGATCTCATCCTTTCCTGCGTGTATTATGAGTGTGGGGCATCTGATCCGGCTTAACCTGCAGTCGATGGCCCCATACTGCTGGATGTCTTTCCAGAACCCCAGGTCCAGGATATAATCCTCGAGAGAATCTGAATAATGATACCAGCCCTGCTTTTCCCACTGCTCTATCCCTTTTTCACCAGCCCTCCATCGCCAGAAATCGACCGGGTTGTATATGCTCGATTTCAGCACCAGGGCTGCGATATCATGGTCCTGGGAGGCGTAAAGATGCGATATCAGGCCTCCGAAGCTTGCTCCAAGGAGTGCGACACCGTAATCACCGCATGACCTTGCAAAGCTGACTGCCGCCTTCAGGTTCTTAAGTGCCCTTGAAACTGTCACATCTCTCGCTACAGCGTATTTGCCGCCCTTTTCCTTAGGTATCTGGCCAAAGGCGCAATGATTGTACCGCAGTGTTCCTATCTGCTTTTTATTCAGTATGGATTCCAGTTCAGTGTAGGTGCCGCTGTCCTTGTTCGAACCGAAGCCGTGCGACATCACCACGACAGACCTGGCTTTTTCAGGTATAGATAAAGAACAATTCACCTCGAAACCATCCTCATCTTTGAAAGAAACCTCATCCATAAAGATGAAAACCAGTTAGGTTATTTATAGGTTTCTAAATCAGGGAACAGATAAATCTTTATTATATGCCTTTAGCATAGCCAAGCCTTGAAAATACAAGAACCAGGTCGAACAGCTCATTTACTGTGTAATTCTCTCCGAAATATTTCAATGCCCTTTTCTCAGAAGCAGATGGCGGAGGCAGGCTCTGGCCTGGCTGCCTCTGCTGTTTTAGAACGCGGATGAAATAATCGAGGAAATCCGCAAGCTTGGGCGAACCCTGGGAGGGGGAATACTTTACAGTGACAGGATGAAGATGATGATAAAGCTCTGCCCGGACAAACCTGTTGCGGTTATCGAAAATGAAATCCACAGAATGTGTCGTCTCTCTGGCTGCATATACCGTACGCCCCAATGTGTCGCTCATAGCCTTTGCCAGGTTCAGGTTGCCCTTTCCTGTCAAACAGGAATCCAACACGATCTGGCAATCGGCGCTAAGACATGGGGATATCGCCCTTAGTATCCTCACATCAAATATGTCGAGAGCAGCTGATCTGTTTCCCACGAACAGGTTCAATGAATACTGGTTCCCGTGGCCGGCGATTATAAGGCACGATATCAGGCCGTGCCTTGAGCTGACATCCCTTATCAGATGTGCCATCTTATTGTCACTTATTGGAATGAACATCAAGATCCGGTATCCTTTTATGAACTTGTTATAGTTTTCATTAGCGTCGAAGGCCAGGTTAGGGTCATCTCCGTTCACGACGAACAGTGCAAGCGGGCAGCCTTTCTTATAGTTTCTGCTAAAAGTCGTATTGTAAACAGCCCGTATGAATTCTACCGAATACCTATAACCATATCCCAGCCCCAGCTTGGACAGCATTGTCTTCTTGTCCAAAGAATCGCCTGGCTGGCGTTCTGCTGAAAACGCGTTAGCAAGACCCAGGTATTTCATGACCATCTCAACCCCTGCGAGAGCCAGGGTAGTCTTTACCGCAAGTTTTCCAGCATTGACAAGAAATGCCCTCCGCGCAAGCCGGTTCCTCAGCTCAAGCAAAAACCCGTTCCATTCCCTCTGGTATTCAACAGGCTTGTAGCTGATGATCAACTTTGCTGTTTCTTTATCAATAGTATCTAACGGGTATTCAAAATACCTGCGGACCAGGTTCCTGTTATCTTCACCCCGCCATTCAAAGGGACTCTTCAGGATCTCTATTACCTTTTTCCTCCTGGACCTTATGCCGAATAACCCCATCTTTCTAAGAAAACCCTCTCCATAAAAAAATAAATACAAACAAGATTATTTATAGGTTTCTATAATAACAACAATCCACACATCAACCCGGCATTTACCACTATGGCCTAAAAAAGGAAATATTTTTATATAAGTACCCGCTGATATATTGCTAAAAAGGGGTGGTTGCATTGGTCAAGAAGAAATCTGCTAAAAAAAAGCCTGCAACAAAGCATAAGATGCTTAGAAAAGTCAGGCCGGAGCATACTTTCATTGTGGTCGACGGAAGGCGCATCACGACGCTTCCTCAGCTGGCCCTTGAGATGGACAATATGGCTGATGAGATATTCTCGCATCACGTCAATTCTGCGCGCAATGATTTTGCCACGTGGATACGTGATGTCATCGGCGAGATCGAGCTTGCGGACAGGCTGATGGGAGTCAACACCAGGAAAGACACCCAGCTGCATATACTCAGGCATATCGTCAAATCCATGAAATCATGATGGTGACAAAAAGTGCATGAAGAAAAAACCAAACTGG
Organism: uncultured Methanosarcinales archaeon; assembly: GCA_964590935.1. Taxonomy (GTDB): domain Archaea; phylum Nanobdellota; class Nanobdellia; order Woesearchaeales; family DSVV01; genus CAYXZQ01. The sequence continues at coordinate 6,476 of CAZPXC010000038.1, read as the reverse complement.
ACGACGTCGCGCCTGAAGAGACATTCAAGGCGCACAACGGAAGCGAGATAAAGAACCTCAGGCAGCTTATTGGCGTGCTCAACGAGATAAGTTCGGAGAGCTTTGCGCATCATGTAAACAAGGAAAAGAACGACTTTGCGAAATGGGTCAGGCATTCGGTCAAGGACGGCGAGCTTGCTGACGTGATGGAAAAGACAACAGACTTTGAGGAGACCAAGCATGCTGTCAGCATGAGGATAGATGCCCTTGAGAAAGCAGAAGAGATGGCAAAGCCTGAAGACACCAGCAGCATGAAGCCTGAAGACATCGGCCTGGACAGTGTCCCGGATGAGCTGTCAAAGCCGGAGATGCATGACATGCCGTCAGGACCCCAGGATCCAGCTGTCGAGACACACCCCTCAGAGCTCCGGCAGGCAAACCCGCATATGAACACGCCCCTGACCTTAGAGGAACAGCAGGCGGCAGCTGCTCAGGGTTCGCAGCATCCTTTTGAGCAGGTCAAGCGGAACCTTCACCTCGTGATAAGGGACTTCATGGTAGGGCTCCTTATCGGGCTTGTGCTCGGCTACATAATCGGCGCATTCATGTAAACCAAACGAGGATCGATGCTTCGCGCTACTGACTAAAGTATATCCCTGACCTTCTCAAGAAGCAGAGGAAACCGCTGGTATCCTGCTTTAGTGTTGAAGTGACCGGCATTTCTAACGATTATCAGTTCAGACCCAAGGCTTTTTGCCAGCCTCCTGGCTTTTTCTATTGGCACATAAGGGTCATTGTCAGAATGCAGCACGAAAAATTCCCTGCAGTTCTCCCTTATGATTCGCCAGTCAAAATCCCTGTCAGAGATCGTCCTGATTATGCTGTCGAATCGGGGATCATCAAGCAGGCCGGTAAACCCGGAAACAAAAAATGCCGCCCTAACAGGTCTTTTAGATCTCTCAAGGACATTCAGCAGGAACGGCACGCCTGTGCTGTGGCCGACAACAACGGTATCCTCATCCAGGTATCCCTTGTAATCATCAAACACTTTCAGCCAGTTGTCAAGGTCCTGGCCTTCAGGCGTGGGAAATTTCGGGACAAAGACCCTGCAGCCCAGTTTTTCAAGTTCAGATTTCAGGTATGGAAACCAGTTCTCTTCAGGATATCCGTACGCCCCGTGGACAATGATTACATTTGCCATCATGTGATTAAACTGTCAATGAATGGGTTATATTAAATTTTTTTCATTTGCATTTCACAGGAAGGATATAGCTGAGGCATACGCTTTCGCAGCAGAGCTTGAGCACATGCTCTGAATAGATGCTCTGCTTTTCCAGGTCTATGGCGATCTTGAGCTCCTCGCCGCTGCAGTTGTCTGTGCATGGGATCTCATAAAGCCTGAAATGCTTTCCTATCTTGTTGTCTATAAGGACATCGCATGAATCAGGCATCTTCTTTGTGTCAAAGATGGCATCCATTATCACTATCGCCTTATCCTTGCCTGAGCTGCAGATGTCTGTGCTCGCGTTTGTGTCATTTGTATAGGGTTCATGATAGTAGGCCCTGGCTATCCTGATGTTTGACGCATATCCTGGATATTCGTTCATGCTCTTCGTGGTGTTTGACACCCTCGGGACGATGATGACTGAAGAGAATAGGATATATGCAATCATGCCCATCCCTACGACCAGCAGCAGGACAACGATCACGACAAGGACATCTTTGCTCATATTGTACATTACAACAGATAAGGGCTTTTATATAGTTTACTAAAATGTTAAGTCAGGTTTCTAATTTGATATTATTTTTTCTGTCAGTGCAAGAAGCAAGGCCGAAGGGCTCCATAAAGAAAAATCAACATTGCAGCACAATGTCACGGCAGAAATAAGCACCCATACAAGGATAATTCTAGATTCCCTGCAATATATCGTATGCTGTTCTGCAATCCTGCACTTTCCTTTGCCTGCTCATTTGCTCATCACGTATCCTCTTTTTCATAAATTTGGACAAAAGGTATGAATGCCTGGATGGTGCACGTCTTAAATCGTCGCTTTCTTCATGAACTGCCTTTAATGCCTGTCTCTTCTTAAAGGATATCCTTTTATAAGTATCAGACACCATAGACTCCAGGCGCACTGCCCTTTCATTCCACTGCCCTGGCAGCACCAGACCGGACAGCTTGCCTTTTGCATCATCAATCATGCTCTTGTATGCCGCAAGGTCAGCAGCACTGCTTGTTGTGCACCCTGGCTTATGGATATCTATCATCTCAGAATAATATATTATGTCTGACTGTGCCTCTTTTAACCTGGAAATGGATTCGTCATAAGCCTTAAATAAGGCATATTTCCCAGATATGGCTCTTTCTGTCCTGCCAAGCTCTTGCGCAAGCCCGGCCTTTTTTACAGCAGGTTTGATGCATGCTGTCAGCCTCCTGACCTTGCCGAGCAGTCGGACTGATTTAGCAGAATATTCCAGGTTATTGACATACATTTCTGCCCTCGCAAGCCAGTTATGCATCCCGGATTTCATAACCTTTTTCCTTTGCACAGCGGTTTTTTTGTTCTTTTTTATCTTATCAGCCAGATCAAGTATCATGCCTTTGTACTCTCCTGGATAGCAGCCCTGCACAGCTTTAAGCTCCCTCTGGAGAGCGTCCAGTTTTTTTTCAATAGAGATTATATTGCTGTATCCTTCATTTATAATCTCCTTCATATTAATCGGTCTTGTAAGCCTGTTCTTTACCCTGGCTATCCATCTTTTTTTTTCATTGAGATAATATCCGGCGAGCAGCTGCTTAAGCTCTGTTGCAGGGCTGTTTGCATCGCTTTTCCTGCACTGCGCTGCATGATCAGGAAAAAGATAGTCAATAGAGAGTATGCTCCTTAGGTCTTCCCTGCTGCGGGAATGTTCAATAAATATCCTGGCGCTGCTGCTGATAATGGAAAGGTATGAGCCTGCGGCCAGGTAAAGCATGATGCCGCCTGTCTCATAAGGCTCTTTGTTTTTGCTTCCATACGGCCTTATATGTGCAATGGTTTCAGCCAAACCTGGCATGCTGCATAGCTCTTCAAGCATCTCCCGGCTATCCATGCTGTCTGTATCATGGCCTTTCCTGCTGAAATAATCATGAACTATGATAGACTTGATGCTACACCCTGACTTGATCATATCAACCAGCCTGTTCTTTCCTGTTGCTGAAACAAACGCATCAAGAAGAAGGTGCTGGTGGGGCTCAAGCTGCAGGTCAAGCTTTCTCTTTTTCCGCGGAACCCTGCCAAGGGAAAACATGACCATGTCGATATATTCCATGCTTCCATCATCATGTGATCTATCCATCTTCCAATCAAGGGACATTACGGCCTAGCGGGCTACAGAATCAATCTTGAGCAGCAGGTCATTTATCTTTGAGCTGTACTTCCTGGCTGCGTACCTGTTGCTTTTTATTATGCGTTTGAGACCATCCGCCATATCCCTGTCAAGCCCCGTGCCGCTTCTCCTGATATCTTCATAGAGATGCTCGAATGCCTCGAAGCGGTCCTTCCAGAACCATATTCTCTTGTTTTGTTTTTCCGCAGGGAGAGCATACCTCTCAATATCCTCTTCCCTGACAACATAATCACCGGATATCATCCTGGCGATGGTCCTGCTGTTCCTGAATGCAGGGTCGCTGTTTTTATATCTCCCAGCATAATAGCGCTTTATGCCCTCCCTGAAAACAGGGAGCCCTATATTGCCAGCAGTGTTTGGCCTGATATTTTTACAACACCCGTTGCCATGTACAATGCCTCTAAGCCTGCCTATCTCTGACTGCAGCCTTGTCCTGTCTCTCTCCATTGCTTCAAGTTTAGCAATATACTCTTTCTGGGACGACTCATAATGCTCGACCCTCTCCTCAAGGCTGCGCAGTCTTGCATATATATCTGCAGGATGCTGCCTGTCTTTTTCCTCATCCTTCCCCGCTGCTGGCACTTCCTCCTTTTCCACTCTCTCTTCCAGATCATTATCGCTTTTCCTGGCGGGGTGCTCTGGCTGGCCTGCTGCAGGCCTTGTTTGCTCGCCTGATAGCTCCTGCAGGGTTTTGCCGTTACAGGAGACCCTGCTAAGAAGCTCATCATCAAGATAGCTCAGGTTTTTCTCAACAGGAAAACCAGTTTCAATCACAGTGACCCTGCGATCTTTCATGAGAAGCATCCTTTTCTCTGGCGCAGCATTTTTTCCTGTAAAATAAGGTATCTCTACCCCTATGGCACCATACAGCCTGTCGTTGCCAAGGTTGCTTGTGATTATGCTCGCTGTGTAATGTGCAGGAATTGCAACAGCATTGTCCTGGTCATCTATCAGCGGCAGCACAACTTTCCTGCCAAAGTTCCTCGTCATCAGCCTGGTTGTATAGTCATCCTCCCCTGAATGCTCTAAAAACTGCATGCTGTGATGTGAGTGTATCCAGCCGGCCACAGAGCGGTTTTTCTTTTTTATATCATCGATGGATTCCTTAAAGCCCATAGGACTCACCCTGCATGTGTCAAAGCCTGCCCTCTGCTCTTTTGCGATATAGATATCATCGATTATACCTGACTCATTTTCTTTCTTCATTGTCAGGTATGAGAATACCTCAAGCTGCTGCCTGCCGAATTCGCATACACGCTTTCCGGCGTGTTGTGCCTTGTCCAGGGCGTTTCTTGTTATTTTTATAGATGAGAGTTCATCAAGAGTTTCCGGGCTGTTTTGATAATAGCCAATCCTCCTCATTATCTCCCTGTTAAGGATCGCTGCAAGGACCGACTTTGTCTGCCTCTGTTTCATCTCCTCAAGCGCCTTCATATATTCAGGATTCTTGTATTTCCGCGTAACCGCATCCCTAAGATGATTTTTCAAAAGGACTATCTTTTTCATCCTGTTAAGCATTCTCTGGATCACCATGTGAATTCATCTCCTGCCCCTGGCAGATGTGGTCATTGATATATGCAGGCAAAGGGACTATGCCCAGCTTGTGCCTGGAGAACGAGCTGAACCCTATCTGCCCCTGCACAAGCTCGCCAGGATTATCTGAATACAGTATCCGCTTTGCCTCTCCCACCATGAGGCCCGCAACGATCACATTGGGCATCACTATGGACGGGTTTGCCTGCTGGACGCATGAGCTTTCCCTCCCTATGCTGGCCTTTCTCTCGTTCTCTGCAAGTGCAGAAAGCCCCTTTGTGCATTCAAGGCAACGGGTCTTTCCAGGAACATAATATGCGACCCTGCCTGCAGTCGGGCTGCATCCTCCCTCAATCAGCGGGACAGAGTGTCTTACCGCATACTCGTTCAGAAGCTCCCTTGCACCCCATCTATCGACACAGCTGAACACCAGGTCATACCTGCCGTGGCCATTGCCCTTGCTGAAGAGGTATTCGTCGCTGCTCTCAAACCATTTGATGAAAGGGTTTACAGAGCCTTTGCTTATCTCAATCATCCTTTTGCTAAGCACCTCAGCCTTGCTCTTTCCAACATCATCTGTCCTGAACCCTATCTGCCTGTTGAGGTTTGTTATCTCTATATCATCATTGTCGATGATGTCGATGTTCCCGAATCCCAGCTGGCCGAGGTTTATGACGACAAAGTTTCCCACAGCTCCCGCGCCAACGACAAGCGCATTTTTGTCTGCAAAATAATTCATGCGGATGTCCTCAAGGTCGCTCTCCAGGCTGTTTTTATTGCTGCTGCATGGGTTGTATACTATGAGATCGCTGTTTCCCATTGGGTCATCTGCATCACCCTCTGTTGTCTTAAACAGGTTTTTCCTAAGCTCCTCTACAGCAAGCCCCCCAGCAACAGCGCTTGTATACGAGCCCTGATGATTCTCATTTATTCCGTACCTTTCGGTGTCCAGCCTGTCGTAAGCCTCGCCTGCTGTATCTTTCTCACTGGGATGATAACATGAGACTATCCCTATGTCATCGTCGCTTGATACAGAGATTAAGGGAATATTTTTTTTCAGGCAGTACCTGAAGGCATTCTTTTTCGAGTTCACTGAATTTGTCGCATCGATGATAATATCCGGGACAGCCATAAATGACTCTGCAACAGGCCCTGAGAACCTGCTGCATATTCCTTTGATGTATATATCAGGATTGATCATCCTTAAACGCTGCTCTATCGCAACAGCTTTCATGTTGCCTGCTGTAGAATGGGAATATGGCGGGCAGAGAAAATCATACCTGTCACCAGGTCTTATGCGCCTGTTGTCCATAAGGTATATGCTCCCTATTCCCAGGCCGACCATGCTGCCAAGGACAAACTGCGCCAGAACATCAGAGCCGTTCACGAGTACGCGGGCCTTTTTCAGTTTGACTATGCTGTCATGGCCCAGGTACGCCTCGTTCCTGCTGTCGATCTCGGTTATGACAACATCATCAAGAGTTTTCTTCTTAGGCATCATAGATCACATGTTCTTGCATATAGTTGCATTCAGCCGTTCTGCCTCACTCCTGTTGTTTCCTATGAACTCGTCG
>CAZPXC010000037.1:15579-16796 GCA_964590935.1 uncultured Methanosarcinales archaeon | reverse complement strand
GCCTTTACACGGCGAAGGTCGCCGGTTCAATTCCGGCTGGGCCCATTCTTTTGTATTGTTGAGACGTAATGCGTTGCCTGATGCATAGGATAATTGGATACTGGTACGCCCTCATAGAAGATATCTGCGCCAGCCATAATGGCAGCCTTCAGAGAATGGTACTGGTTCATGGCTGTGATAAGCCTGGTCTGGGGGATGGCAGACGGATGAAACAACATTGTTGAACACGGGAATTGCCGTAGATCCTTGTAATAACCCTTGTTTATCAGATCAACTACGCTGTCAGGCTTCAAAGTATCAACCCTTGAATTTGTAACGATGTCGATGACCATCTCAAAATTTCTGTGCCTGCCCACCGCATCCGAGATCATAGGATATAGCCAGCATATCCTGCTTGCATAAAGGACAACAGTCCTGTCAGGGTATAATCCGGCATATTCCTCCAGCTTGTCATCCGTAATCTTCTCCTGATGGAATACGATATTGTCAAGACCATTTGCAGAATATAGACTGTTGACAGACCCATCCTGATCATGGATGTTAAAAGGTACTTTTTTTTTAAGCTTGAATATCCCATATTTGTTGTGCTCGTTGAAGAGCACTTGGGCAAAGCCGTCGTCTATTTCCGCGGGATTGTAAACATGAACCTCAGCAGAACTGTTCATGCTGGCGATCCACATCCCGAATCTTTCACCGTGGAAAAAGCTTGCGATATCTATGACCAGCGGACTGTCAATCTTAGACGCTGCATCGATAAAATCCCTGCGCGTGGCCTGTGGCAACATCCCGTGTCCATATATTTCCCTGAATCTTTCCTCGTCAGGTAGAGGTCTTCCTGTTTGGGCGTATTCCTCCAGGAAATCCTCAAGATACCTTCCTGTCAATTGCAACAGCCTTTCTTTGTCCATTGAATCCGGTTTTCCGAAGATAATTATATATTTTACCTTTTTTGTAACTTCAAAATAGTCACTTTCAGGCATCCAGCAATGCTGCAATAAGAAATAAGTCTGATGAGGCTGGTCATCAACAAAAACAATAAACAATAAATAAGGGTTCCTTTTCTTTGTCCAGAAGGGCCCATAGTCTAGCGGCTACGCGCTATAATCTGCTCTGCAGATTCGCTTGGTGTTTAGCGGCGCGCTGCATATGACGTCGCCTTCACACGGCGGAGGTCGCCGGTTCAATTCCGGCTGGGCCCATTACATAAATTTTATATA
>CAZPXC010000037.1:0-15479 GCA_964590935.1 uncultured Methanosarcinales archaeon | reverse complement strand
ACGGCGGAGGTCGCCGGTTCAATTCCGGCTGGGCCCATTACATAAATTTTATATAACTTTGATTATTTCAGGAAAAAAACGCGACAGTAGTCTAATGGCTACGACCTTTTGCCGGCAAAGCTCGGCGCTTTGCCTCAAAAGCTCGACCAAATCCGCTCAAGTGGGATTTACCTTCGGCAAATCCCACGGACCATGGCTTGCTTGGGTCGCTGTTAAGGACACTACCCTGCCACGGTGGTAATCCGGGTTCGAATCCCGGCTGTCGCATTGGAATTTTTTAATTCAGTAATCTTTATAAACAAGATATTTTTCTCTTAGATTTAGCAATGGGCCTGTAGCTTAGTCTGGTGGCAGTTTCCAAAGAGGCTGCCGGGCAATGGAGCGCTGCTCTTATATGACTGTGTTTCATACAAGAACACTGCTTAAGCAAAGCAGTGGTCGAGGGTTCAAATCCCTTCAGGCCCACTTTTTCTGTTCACGCTTGCGCGCGAACGCAAAACCTGGACTAAAATACGTGCCAGTGGTATTTCTGACGAAACACCACGCAAGACAGATTATTTCTTGGTTTGTGCCAACAGTTGTATAGTCTCATTCAGACACAGATGAATGTTTAGGCAATAATTCCTTAGAAGATTGTAATTCAAAAACGAAGATTTTAAAAACCAACGTAAAAATCCATAGAAAAACAGGCCAGAGATAATGCGCCCCGTTGGTGTAGCCACGGCAGCTTTTTGCCGCCTTCGGCTAAAAACCTGGGAAAATACGCTTAAATACTATTCAGGCAAGCTGAATAGTATGGATCACGCCCCGTTGGTGTAGTCCGGCCAATCATCTCGCCCTCTCGTGCTTCTCGCAGGGAAAGGCGGGGACATGGGTTCAAATCCCATACGGGGCATCCGGCGTTTTATTGGGCCCATAGCTTAGCTCGGTATAGCATCCGGCTCTTAATGGCAGCGGGTTTGTCGACTTGAAGGCAATGCCGTTGCCCGCAGCAACCGGAAGGTCGGGGGTTCGAATCCCTCTGGGCCCACTTTTTATTTCGCCTGATGGGTGAAATAAAACCTGGACTAAAATACGTGCCAGTGGTATTTCTCAGGAAATGCCACGTAAGACAAATTATTTCTTGAATTATTTTTTTGGGCGCATAAGAGGTGAAATAAAACAAGGATATTAAACCGTCCTAAAAACGAAGATTTTAAAAACCAACATAAAAATCCATAGGAAATAAGGTCAGCGATCATATGCCCCGATGGTGTAGTCCGGCCAATCATCTCGGATTTTCGATCCGAGGACATGGGTTCAAATCCCGTTCGGGGCATTTAGGGGGGCTTGAGCGAAGCGAAACCCCCACCTTTGATCAAACTTTGGTAAAGTTTGCATCGGGTTCAAATCCCGTTCGGGGCAGTTAAATGTTTCACCAGCGGTGAAATATCGGCAAAACTTTTTAAAGAGAGAATAAAAACTAGATACAAAACACAGGACGGAGGTTTAGTACAAAGCAAAAGGCTTTGGAAGTGAAAGTTGAAAAGAAGTTCAAGGCGCTGGAAAAAGAAAGGACAGATGAGATGGAAATGGCAGCGCAAAAGGATGAAAAAGGAAAAGAAGAGACGCGCTAAGAAATAAGGCTTTTTTCTGACAGTGTTTATTCAGATATCCTTTGTAGCAGTTCTTTAGATTGGTTCACAGGCATTCTTATTTAAATATTCATTGTCTTATCTTTGACACAATCTGGCAGACCCGGCATAGTGTTTGTTTAGAAGGCTCACCGCACCTTCTGCAGTGGAGGACAGCATCCTCTGTTGCGAAGCGTTTTTTAAGGCTGGGCAGCTCTTTCAGGAAATAGCTGATTATCCCTCTCTTGGTCCCTGGATGTTTTTGCTCATAGTCATTCAGGAGCTCAAGGACATGCCTGCGGTATGAGCTTGCTGTATACGGACACTCGACAAACGTGACCCCAAGGTCCATGAGGAGTGAATAGGCTGTTATCTCCTTTTCTGTGCAGAGATAAAGCGGCTTTATCCTGGGGACAAAGCTCCTGTCTGTGATGATCCCTGTCACAGGTCCGAGCCGGGCAGATATCTCTGGCTGGTTCCTGAAAAGGTTCATGAGGACTGCCTGCGCCTCATCATCGAGGTTGTGGCCAGTGGCAAGCTTTGTGGCCCCGAGTTTCCTGGCATATTTATTTATCAGGAATCTTCTGATAGCGCCGCAGACAGTGCATGGCTTCTCTTTTGTTCTTTTCAGCATCTCGTCAAGGGTAAAACCGAACTCTTTTTTTACTAGGACAATCCTTAATTTTATCTTGTTCTTATTGCAGAACCTCTTTAAATCCTTTAATGTGACGTCCCTGTAACCGGAAATGCCCTCGTCAACCGCAAGCGCAAATACATCATCATGCAGCCTTGAGATCATGTACAGGCAGCTGAGAGAGTCCTTGCCTCCGGACACAGCAACAGCCACCCTGTCTCTGGGAGCAATAAGCCTGAAATCACGGACTGTCTTTTCGACCTTTTTTTCGATGTGCTCTGTAAAATGCTTCCTGCAGTATGCAGGATAAGAAAAAACAGCCTTTTGCGAGCATTTCTTGCATTTCATTTGTCCCTTGTCAAAGAGAAAAAAAGCGCGAGGAGGGACTTGAACCCTCGATCTAGCGCTCTCAACTGTTCATCAGAATGATCTTCCTGATGAGAGCAATCTGCAGGCGCTCGCCTTAGCCGCTTGGCCACTCGCGCTTGAAACTGGGAAAAATTCATTTGATATTTAAAGTTATGCTTTAACCCTCTCTCCGGAATATTCCCCTACCGTCTGAATGATGCATGATAAATTACTAGTAAATAATTATTTTTTACTATTTGGTGGTTAATAAATCACAATATTTAAAAAATACAAAATTATACCGTATCATATGGGAAGTCATAAGAAGAGCGGCCCTGAGAGGATAAAGACCCTGGCATATTGGTTTGATCCTGGCGGCCTGCTGCTGGATACAATGGAATCAGCCTCTGTGGCCAGATTCCTGAACCTATCAGTATCTGATCAAGATTACCAGCTGCCCTTTGCTGAATTTATCGATAGATGGAACCATCTTCTGGACAAAAAAACCATCGAGGGCCTGAAAAAAGGATATAGAAGGGTTGCAGATGGGCTTGAACCCAGTTTCAAGATAGAAAGGAGTATAAAATACAGGAATGAAGAAAAGCATCTTTTCATGCTCCTGAAAAGAAACAGGTTCAGCACAGGCCTTCAACTTATAGTGAACGAGGATGAGGCATACCATTCTGCCATCGACCAGCGGGATGAGATAATAGATGAGCTTGAAAGTGTAATTCAAGAAAAAGAAAAGGCGCTGAAAAGCCTAGAAGCGGCAATAAAAGAGCACAAGCTCTTCATAAGTGGGCTCAGTCATGATCTCAAAAGCCCTCTTGTAGGTATAGGCGGCTTTGCAGAAAGGATAAAGAAGAGGTATGGTGGCGATAATTACGTAGATTACATCATCTCCAACACCAAGCGCCTTGAGAGCTTGCTTGATCAGGTGAGCCGTTACAGAGGAACACAGAACACAAAGCCTGAGGTTTTTGACCTGAACCAGGAACTGCAGAAATACGAAAAAAAGGACCTTCCCCAGATGACACATCACACCGATACTGCTGTGAACATTTCATATTATCCCGGAGCGCTTCATGTGAGGATGGACAAGACCTGCTTTTACAGGCTGCTGAGCAATTTTGTCAATAACGCCCTTTTCAAGGCAGGCGATATGCCAAAAGGGCAAAAACTTACTATTGATATATCCTCTGATAAGATTGACCAGGAAGGTATCCAATATGCGGTCATAGATGTTGTTGATGACGGAGGCCTTATCAAGGACAGGAACCTTGGAAGGGTCCTGGAGCCGATGTTCACCACAAAAAAATCAAGAGGGACGGGCCTTGGCCTTGCTGTATGCTCAAAGATCCTGGGAGAGGTAGACGGGATTATCGATATTGATAACCTTCCTGAAAAGAACGGGGTAAGGGCAAGAGGGTACATCCCTCTGGCAAAGAAAATTATTTCTTCTTACAGATAAACATCATATGGTCCTTTTCAAACGGCCCAAGGTCCCTGGAGTCAACTATGGTTATCTTCCTGTCCAGCTCGGCCCTGACCCTCTGGAATATCTCCCTCGGCATCTTCGTCACATCGATGCTCCTTGACTTTATGCAGAGAAGGGCATAACCCCCTGGTTTAAGGTACATATCAATGTTCTTCAGGAATATCCCCACCTGGTCTTTCTGCGCAATGTCCTGATAGACGACGTCAACATCAGTAACCCTGTCCCTGTACTCTTCAGGATGATGGGCATCCTCAAGCAGCGGAGCGATATTCTTCCTCTTTTCGCACACAAAGACAAGCTCCCTGACGACCCTCGGCGCAAAGTCAAGCGCAAAGATAAAACCGTCTGGGCCGACGATGTCAGAGACATGGCTCACAGTTGTCCCGGACGCAGCACCAAGATAGAGCACAGTATGTCCTTTCCTTATGAATATGTTAGGACAGCCCTTGAGGATCGCTGCAGCGAGCTTGCTTCTCCCAGGGTCCCATTCCCTGTATTCGTCATTATTTTTCTTAACAATCTTCTCTCCATATACATTGTAGCCAGGCAGCAGTGATTTGGTATATAGAAGCGTCCTCTTTCCCCTTCTCTCCTGGTAAACCTCGAATATCTTTGAGCTTTGCATGCTGATTAATGAGGTGGTTTTGTTCTCTTTATAAATTTTTTAGATAAGTTTCGCATTAAGTATGTTGTATTTTTTGTTATAGTGCAAATTAACTCAAAAGTCATGCCGTCTCTCGCTTACAAGTGATATATTGATGATAAACAGCAACAAGAACAATATCACATGAATATAAAACAGGTTCCACATCACAAGGTTGAAGGGCTCTGCAAGCACCATTATCGTTGATGAGAATATCGCAATAAGCAGGGCTTTCTTAAATGGCAGGTTATAGTTCAACACCCGCGCAGCAATGGCACCTATCACGCTGAGCAGCAGGATTATCATCACGGTCTTGAGGAAGAAATAGACAAAGTAGATAAAAAGAAGCGAAGGTGCCATCAGCAGGAGGATTATCTTAAAGATGCTGCCTATCTGAGCCTTGTCCTGGCCGAGGCTGGAGAAATCGCTGATGTTTTTCCTGACAGGCTCTCCTGTAAAGAGACACGCAGGCTTTAGCAGTGTGCACAGAAACGGCTTTCTGATTATCTCGCTGTTGGTTATGAGCAGGTTCTCATCTGTATAGTTCATGTCATTTGCTATGACAATGCCCTGCTTTTCAAACAGTATAGGCTCTGAGAGGTTGACGCTGCCTGTTATGTTAAGGGAGTCTACCTTGGCCAGCTCATTGTTCACAGCAAGCTGGAAGGATGCTATGTTCGCTATGATGAGCACGACAAGTATAGCAAGGCTGAGCATGACGATCTGCAGAAAATATACCATCCCCTGCCTGAGGCTCTTTTCAGACAGCTTTTGGTACGAATCAGGGTAAAAAGACTGCAGCACTGTCTTGAGGAATGCCAGGACACGGGATTCCTTCTTTATTTTCAGGCTGCCCTTGAATATCTTATCCCTGACCATTGTTTTTTTGTGGTTTTTCTGATATTTATATTTTGCTGTATGGATGCAATTATGAATAAAACAGCAAACTATATAAATAAGGCGCTTTTGCCTGAGGATTATGAAAGGAACGATCGTAAACTTCAGGTCATCAAGGCACAGGCAGACAGACAACCAGATGGTCATAAGGGTTGAGGGTGTTAGTTCTAGGAAGGACGCTCTTAAGCTAAAGGGCAAAAGAGCGGTATTTAAGACAGAGACCGGCAAGGAGATTGCAGGAAAGGTCAGCTCTGCTCATGGAAACAGCGGCGCTGTGAGGGTCCTGTTTGAAAAGGGAATGCCGGGTCAGAGTCTCTCGGGCAAGGTCGAGATTCAGTAAGGGCAGCACTTACAGTGCCCTTTGCAGCATGTCTCATTAAATCCGGGATAGAGGGCTTCCTGGACAGAGCAGAGGCCATAATCCTCGGCATTTGCGCATACTGCATAGCTCCATCCGCAGTCAAAGCAGGATGACAGGGAAACAACATCCTCATACCTGCTGACCGAAAGCCCATAATACGGGCTGTCATCGCTGCTGTTGAAGCAGAACCCGCCCATCACATAGCTTGGCAAAAACTTGACATACTGTTTCCCGTTATAGGTTACGACCAGCTCATCATGGTTGTCGATGCTCAGGTTGTAGTCATTTCCGTATATGGTCTTAGGGACCTCGAACCTCCTCATGTACCCGTTCTCGACGGTCCCTGCAATATCCACCTCGTTGGTTATCATGTCCATCAGAGTCTCGACTGTCTGGTCCTCGTTGTCCTTGTTTATGTTTGCCATCCTGTGGCCCAGTATCACAAACAACGACAGGAAGATGATCGTAGTAAACACGAGGAGTATCGTGAACTCCATGGTCGCCTGGGACCTCAGACCCTTGTGATTGATACAGCATCACCCCTGTCAATTGTCCTGAACTCAAAGCTTTTCTTGCCGACATTCCAGTCATTGGCTGTGAAGTTCCCGAAGACATCGAAGTCAAAGAAGAACATAAAGCTCTTAACACCGTTTCTTCCCTCTACCTGAAAAAGAAGCGACCTGTTGTTTTCGATGCTCATGTTGACGATCTTGTCAGGGAAACTGTAATCAGCAACTATCCTTGCCTCATCACCATAGTTGTAGACAAGGTTCGCGTTGTCTGTAAAATCCTGCCCGATAGAAGTGATCTGGTTCTGCACAATGCCGTCAGTTGACTGCACCACAAAATCGTAGAACAGATATACTGCAGGTAGCAGAAGCACTGAAGATATGCCTATGACAAACACTGTCTCCAGGCTGTATTGTCCGCGCTTCATTTTAGGTAAACCTCTATTATGTCCTTGAGCCATCCTTTATCAATGAGCTCCTGTTTTATCCTGTCTTTTGATTTTCCGGATTTTATGCTCTGATTTATGTAATCCTCGAGAATCTCAAGGTTGCTGGTCGGCATCGGCACCAGCCCGGATAGCTGCTGGAATCCTGAAGCTGTCTGTTTGCTCACTCCTGCCTGATGTGAACTCTCAAGCTTTTCAGTAGAATTTATCTTGTTGAACACAGTAAATATTGTGCCATCCCTGAGGCTTCGCGCCTTTTTCTTCTTCATCGACATTGTCACAAACGAGACCGAGAAGAACAGCCCGAGGAATACCACTATGATGACAGCGATCTGCTTGGGAGAGCCTGTGAGCACCTTCAGCTTCACATGCCCTGTGCTTTTCTCGTTCATATACTTAAATGGGTCATCTTTTTGCACAACCGCGGATGCGCCACTGCCGGGATTGGCCAGGCTTGCCTGCTTCACTTTTTTCTTCTTTGAATCGCCCAGGCTGAATTTCTCAATGAAGTAGAAAAAGCTGCCGTTTTTCATATACTTTGCGTCTGACTCTGCAGAAAGCCCCTCTTTGGACTGGTTCTTTGGCACCTCAAAATGCAGCTCAAACAGGCTGCTGTTCAATGATGCCAGGTCATCTGCAGACAGCTGCAGCAATTCCTCTGACCCAAGCACACCTGTCATGATGCTTGCCTCCTGGAGCCCGGAGCAGTTCAGGCAGGTGATATTAAGGGTAAGAAGCAGATTATCATATTTTGAACTGTTGTCGCCCTCAGTAAAGTTATAGCCGGCCAGCACAACGCTGAACGCCTTTTCAAACGAGAGTTTCTTCACATGGATGGACTTGTTGATGACAGAGTGGAAGCTTTCGCCATGGACAGTGGAATAATTGCAGGAAAGGTCAACATCAAAATTCTGGTCTGAATAAACCCAGGGCAGTTCAAATGTGAAATTGTTGCTGACTGAATTGCCGGCGCTCAGCTTTTTGTAGAGGTAATGCTCATCATCAAACAATGGAGAGCTGATGTCAACATGCACATCGTAAAAATCATAGTCTGATTCCTTATTATCGATGACATACCCTGCCTCGAAATCCTCATTGCTCTCTCCAGCAGAGGCCATGTCCAGCTGCACAGACGGCCTATCTATTTCAGCAAGAGCATCCGAAGAAAATGTCTGGCTTGTTTCCAGGCTGCCATGCCTCGATTCAATGTCCAGGTCAAGGGTTATGTTCCCGGATTTGAGGGTCATGAAGCTTATGTTGAATGACCTTGATTCACCTCCCTCAAGTGTAGAGTGCCAGACAAGCCTGTCCTGGTCCCTTTCCCAGCCATCAAGCTCATCCGTGTTGAGTATTTTTGCATTACCTGAAAGCCCGGCCTTGGCGCTAAAAATCTCTATCTCGTCCTCTGCCTCATTTTTGAAGCGTATCTCCACAGCGCTCTCCTCATCGACCATGACCGTTTTTTTCCTGAAGCTGATTGTTGTCTTCAGCGGATAATAATATGACACCTTTACAGGTTTTGCAGTAACCGTATATTCCTTGCCCAGGTATGAATACTCCAGAGTGCCGTTGTTCAGGTCGATATTATTATTGCCCAGGGTAAGCCCGACCAGTTTTAGCTCCTGTGTCAGCTTCACTGTATCATCTTTGTTTAAGCTCCCTGCCCACTGTATCCTGTTTGCCTCAGAGGCACCCAGGTATTCCTTCTCGACATCGCCTGCCAGGACCATGAGCCTCTTGTTTTTCTGGTAATAGCTGGGCAGGGTCTCAGAGTAACTCACAGGCAGCTGGACATCCCCATTATTCTTTATCGTTATGCTCAGGTTGATAGTGTCGCCCACAGCGATATCCTTGCTTGAGACTGACCTTGTTACAGTCGCTGACGGGGCGAGCTGTTCGATCGTGATCTTGTAGACATAACTTTTGTTCTCATCATAGACACCTGTAATGTTGTATTTCTTATACATTGCCTCGTTTTCATCATTCCTTTCGCTGTAGAAGAAGGTGTAGCCCATGTCTGTCTTTGTCTCGTTTAGATGGAGTACGATGCTTGCCCTGTTGCTGTTGTTCGAGGTGATTATCAGGTTAGAGCCATAGATGTCTGCTGCCTTGACATTGAATACCTCATTTCCGACTGTTATGTTATCGCCTGTATGCACCTGCCCGCTGAACCCTGATGAGAAGCAAAACCCCGCATTAAGCACAAACAGCATAATCACAAGCGCATACCATGGTCTTTTCATAATTATTAACCTCTTTTTATGGGTTACTAACTTATGACATTAGTATATATAGTTTTTGATTTTTTTACATGGGTGATGAGGTCAAATTACTCCTGCTGAAAAGTGCCCATGGATGTGCCATCCTGATTTTACAACCAAAACCTTTAAATATGACCTCTGTTTACCTTAAATTGATTTGGTTGATTTAAAGTCAACCAAATAGGAAAACTTTATAAAGGAACTATAAAACCATGGAGGTGGTAACCATGTTTTGGGAAAATGACCTTTTTGATGAGATAAGGCATCTTCAACAGGAGATGCAGCGTATGTGGGCAGGCCCGTACATGGCCCTCCCAGGGTACAGGGAGAAGGACAAGGACATGATGCCGGCCAGAAAGCAGGGCATGGACTGGTTCAGGACCCCTAAATGCGAGCTGTGTGAGACAGAGAGCTCCATGATCGCCAGTATCGAACTGCCCGGGGTTGACAAGAAAGACATCAGCCTCAACATCAACGATGACAGCATAGAGGTCAAGGTCGAAAAGAAGCAGGAGAAGGAAGAGAAGGACAAGGACCATTACAGCTATGCAGGGCTAAGCCACAGCTTTTACAGGAACATCCCGCTCCCGAAGAGCGTGGACTCTTCAAAGGCGACCGCTGTCTACAGGAACGGTGTGCTTCGCGTTGAGGTGCCTAAAGCGGAAAAGGAGCAGAAAAAAAGGATTGAGATACAATAAACATTTTTATTAATTTTTTTGGAGGAAAAAAGTGAGCAGCAATAAAAAAAATCCAGGCCAGGACACAACCGGGCTCAGGAAAGAGACAGAGGGGCTGAAAACAAAAAATAAGGAGCTTGAGGATATGCTCAAGAGGCTTGGCGCTGAGTTTGACAATTACAAGAAAAGCATCGATAAAAGGCAGGCAGAGATGCGCAGGTATGCATCAGCTGAGCTGGTGATGATGCTGCTTGCCCTGCTTGACAGCTTTGAAAGCGCTCTGAAAGACCCGAAATGCGACACCCAGGGCATCATGGTCCTGCATAAGCAGCTGCACGATATACTGTCAAAAGAGGGGTTAAGGCCTATCGAGGCAGTCGGCCAGCGCCTTGACCCGTTCAAGCATGAGGTGCTTATGCAGGAGAGCAACCCGGAGATCGCTGATGATACAGTTACCCAGGAGATCCAGAAGGGATACATGCTCCATGACAGGGTGCTCAGGCATGCAAAAGTTAAGGTGAACAGGATAAAAAATGAGGGATGAACTAAACTCGGTGATGATAACGATGCTGACGCCCCAGCATTATATCGAAAAACTGGCAAAAAATGGCTGCAGGAGATGTGGACATTGTTGCTCGTATGACTCTGGCATCTTCCTTGATGAAGATATCAGGAGGATTGCAGGACATCTCGGAATGCCTGAAGACAGCTTCAGAAGGCAGTTTCTGGAGGAGAAGGATATATACAACAAAAAGGTCCATAAGGCAAAGCTTGACCGCAAAGACAAGCCCTTTGGCCCGTGCATATTTTTCGACAAGGAGAGCGGTTGCAGCATACATGAGGTAAAGCCCCTTCACTGCAGGCTAAGCCTGGGCTGCGGGGAATACGGGCAGCAGATAAACATCTGGTTCATGCTCAATCATGTTGTAGATGCCGACGACCCTGAGGCAATACGCCAATGGGCCCAGTATTTAAAGACGCACCCTACAATCCCGGGCGGCCAGCTCCATGAGCTTGTCCCCGACAAGGATAAGCTGGCAAGGATGCTCAGCTATGAATTTATAAAACGAGAAGGTGATTAGCATGCAGGAGAAAAAGATCAACCTGAGTATATCAGAGGGCAGTGAATTTTTTGCCCATGAGGTGACGATAAACTTCAATCCGACACAGTTCATAATGGATTTCAAGTGCATAACGCCAAGGAGCGACCCAAGGAGCCAGGAAGGCCCGACCATTGCGATGAAGCACAACATCGTCATGCTGGACGCTTATCATGCAAAGAAATTCAACGAGCTGATGGGCAAGATTCTCGCTCAGTATGAGAAGGAGTTCGGTAAGATAAAGAAACCGAAGTCAATCGAGATTGCTGAGAAGAAGAGGCCGAAGATGGAGATAAAGAAGGACAAGGCGACTGTCCCAAGCTATTTCGGCTGAAAAAGTTCACAAGGAGGTTTTCAAAATGGGAAAAATAATAGGTATCGATTTAGGAACGAGCAATTCAGCAGCTGCAGTGCTGCAGGCAGGCAAGCCGACGATTATACCAAGCGCAGAAGGGACAACTGCTTACGGCAAGGCATTCCCTTCTGTGGTGGCCTTTACAAAGGACAACCAGATCCTCGTGGGGGAACCTGCGCGAAGGCAGGCTATCTCGAACCCGCAGAGGACCATCATCGCTGCAAAACGCAAGATGGGCACCAGCCACAAGTACAGCATAAACAGCAAGGAATACACGCCGCAGCAGATATCCGCATTCATCCTGCAGAAGATCAAGAAGGATGCAGAGGAATTTCTGGGCGATAAGGTGGACGGCGCGGTAATCACCGTGCCGGCTTACTTTGATGATAACCAGAGACAGGCTACAAAAGATGCGGGGAAGATTGCCGGCATCGAGGTCAAGAGGCTTGTAAACGAGCCGACCGCTGCATCGATGGCATATGGCCTTGACAAGAGCGACAAGGAGCACAAGATTCTTGTCTTCGATTTCGGCGGCGGAACGCTTGACGTCACTATCATGGAATTCGGAGAGGGCGTTTTCGAGGTCAAGTCTACCAACGGCGACACCAGCCTGGGCGGGACAGACATGGACGAGGCGCTGATGAAATTCCTGGTGGAAGAGTTCAAGAAGTCTGAAGGCTTTGACCTGAATGATGATGATACAGCCATCCAGAGGCTGAGGGAGGCTGCTGAGAAGGCAAAGATAGAGCTCTCGACCACAGGCGAGACAGAGATAAACCTGCCGTACATAACAGCTACAGACAAGGGCCCGAAGCACCTGAACATGAAGCTGACCAGGGCAAAGCTCGAGCAGCTTGTCGAGCCGATAATCGAGAAATGCAAAGGCCCTATAGAGCGCTCGATAAAGGATGCCAAGCTTGACAGGAAGGACATCGACAAGATAATACTTGTCGGCGGCCCGACCAGGATGCCCATCGTCAGGAAATTTGTCGAGGATTTTATCGGCAAGAAGGCAGAGCGCGGCATCGACCCTATGGAATGCGTCGCCCAGGGCGCTGCTATCCAGGCAGGCGTGCTTTCAGGAGATGTTAAGGACGTCCTGCTTCTCGACGTTACGCCGTTGTCACTCAGCATCGAGACACTTGGCGGCGTATCCACGACGCTGATAGAGAAGAACACGACGATTCCCACCAAGAAAAGCCAGATATTCTCGACTGCTGCAGACAACCAGACCGCTGTCACCATCCATGTCCTCCAGGGAGAGCGGCAGATGGCTGCAGACAACAAGTCACTGGGAAGGTTTGACCTTGTAGGCATACCTCCTGCACCGCGCGGCATACCCCAGATAGAGGTGACGTTCGACATCGATGCGGACGGTATACTGCACGTGACCGCAAAGGACCTGGGCACTGGCAAGGAGCAGTCGATCAAGATAACCGCTGCCCAGAAGCTTGACAAGGACGAGGTCGAGAGGATGAGGAAAGAGGCTGAGCAGTACGCAGAGCAGGACAAGGAAAGGAAAGAGGAGATAGAGACAATAAACCAGGCTGACTCGCTTGTCTATTCCACAGAGAAGCTTTTCAAGGAATTCGAGGGCAAGGTTGATGCCAAGGAGCTTGAGGAGGTCAAGAAGGAGATCGGCGAGCTCAAGAAGCTGCTTGAGCCGGAGAAAAAGGACGTCGCTGCAGTGAAGAAGAAGGTGGAAGAGATAAACCAGAAAGTTCAGAAGATGTCCACAGAGCTCTACCAGAAAGTCGCCCAGGAGCAGGCTGCACAGCAGCAGGCGAAAGCCCAGCAGGAAGGAAAAGCCCAGGAAGGCAAGGCGGCCGGCAAGGGCAAGAAGAAGAGCGGCGAGAAGGTCGTGGACGCTGAGTTCAAGGTCGAGGATGAGGACAAGAAGAAATAATTTTTTTTTCTTTAATTTCAAAATGAATCTGCCCACGGAAAAAGAGTGTTATGAGCTGCTTGAAGAGTATCATGTCCCTGCGCATGTAATAAGGCACAGCGAGCAGGTAAGAGCTGTAGCACTCTTCCTCGGCAGGAAGCTTAAGGAAAATGGCATTGATATTGATCTTGACGCCCTAAACAGTGCAGCCCTCCTTCATGACCTGATGAGAACAGTGGATTTCAGTGATATCCCATCCCAATCCTCAGAAAGCGATATCCATGCCTGGGAGCGCATCAAGGACAGGTATCCGGGCAAGAGGCATGGCGAGGCTGCATATGAATTTTTCAAGGGAAAGTACCCTGAAATGGCCCTCATCATCAGGAAGCACACATTCAGCGCAGTGGATTCTGATGACGAGATGAAGCGGCCCATCACATGGGAGGAGAAAGTCCTTAATTATGCTGACAAGAGAGTCGCCCATGATAAGCTGGTGACCATGGATGAGAGGTTTACAGAAGGGGATAAAAGGTGGCACACAGAGCACCCGCATGAAAACCATGATCCAGAATACATAAAAAGGGTCAGGAAGAAGCATTATGCGACAGAGAAGGAGATATTCAATATAATCGGGCTTGACCCTGATCGTCTTGAAGATTATATGGAAGTGGAATGAGATGGCAAAAGATTACTATGATATACTCGGAGTTGACAAGAATGCTAGCAAGGATGAGGTCAAGAAGGCCTACAAGCGGCTCGCAAAGAAGTATCACCCTGACCTCAACAAGGAGCAGGGTGCTGAAGAGAAGTTCAAGGAGATAAATGAGGCTGCTGCTGTCCTCGGCGATGACAAGCGCAGGGCACAGTATGACAGGTTCGGCACAGAGGCTAACCAGTTCAACGGCTTCCAGGGGTTTGATTTCTCTGATTTCTCAGGGTTCCAGAGCTTTGACTTTGATGATATATTCGATACCTTTTTTGGAGGGAACCCCTTTTTCGGCGGTAGGAGAGGCAGGAGAAATCAAAGGGGAAGTGATTTAAGATACAATATGGAGATAACACTTGAAGAGGCAGCATCCGGCGCAAAGAAGGAGGTTATAATCCCGAGGATGGAGGTCTGCACAAAGTGTGACGGAAGCGGCGCTGACTCAAAATCAGATATTGTCACCTGCGACACATGCCACGGCACAGGCTATGTAAAGAGGACAGCCAGGACACCCTTTGGGATGTTCTCCACAACATCACCATGTGACGTATGCAACGGCAGGGGCACTGTCATAAAGAAAAAATGCACGCTCTGCAAAGGCACAGGGAGGATAGAGAAGCAGAGGAAGATCAAGATCACTGTACCAGCCGGTGTCGAATCCGGCTCTACACTCAGGCTGGCAGGCGAGGGCGAGGCAGGCAAGAACGGCGCGCAGACAGGAGACCTTTATATCCAGATCAATATTGCAGAACATGGTCTCTTTGACAGGAAGGGCAGCGACCTTTACATACAGCTGCCCATAAGCTTTGTCCAGGCTGTTCTTGGCGATGAGATCGAGGTCCCGAACATCGACGGCAAGTCCAGGATGACCATCCCCCAGGGAACGCAGACAAACACGGTATTCAGGCTAAGGGGCAAGGGCATTAAAAGGCTGAACAGCTTTGGCCAGGGCGATGAGTATGTAACTGTCGTTGTCCAGACTCCAACAAAGCTGAGCAGGAAACAGAAAGAGCTCCTTATGGAATATGCCCGGCAGTCAAAAGAGCATGTCTCCCCGCACAAGGGATTCTTTTCCAAGCTAAAGAAAGCGCTAGGATAAGAGTGGCCTTATCCTCTCTGCCCCACCGACCCTCTCAAGGATATCAGCAACAGATGCAGGTACCATATCTTTCCATGGCATATTCTTAAGCATGCGCAGCCTTATTTCAGACGCGCTTATGCCCCTGTACCTTTTCAGAGGCCTGACAACGCAGCCTTTTTCCATGAACAGCTTTCTGGACAGTTCACTGCCTGTATATACCAAATCGAAATGCGGGATTGTCTCTTTCACATGTTCCACCCAGCGGCAGTCAGAGGGCATGTCCGGTATAAGGAATATGGCATAGTCCTCTATTTTCTCGTCTTTCAGCGCTGCCTTTATCATCTCCCTCCTCTCTTCAGCAGAAAACGGGTTTGTAGCAGTCCCTTTCTTGTTGCTGCTGCCTATGCCTATCACTATCCTGTCAGAACCTCTGATGATCTGTTTTATTGCCCATAGATGGCCTTT
>CAZPXC010000036.1:0-17020 GCA_964590935.1 uncultured Methanosarcinales archaeon | reverse complement strand
GAGAGGAAATTCCTTGAGCAGTTCCTCGTGTCAGAGCATGAGGTCTTCAACGATCCTTTGTTCGCCTACTGGTTAGGAGAAGGCGCTCAGGGCACGATGCTGTGCCTTGACAACGGCCAGTATCCCGGGACCACGAGTTCCAATCCAGGAAGTCCGACACACAGGCCTGATACTATAATAGGTGTCCTTAAGTCGTATGTGAGCAGTGTGGGCACTGGCGACAGGCCGTTCGTATCTGAGATGGATACCGGTCTTCAGGACAAGGTAAGGCCTGGATGGAAGGAGTTCGGCGTCAAGACAGGAAGGCCGAGGCACATCGGATACCTTGACCTGGTAGCGCTGGAGTATGCAGTCGACACAACAGAGGTTGACGAGATTGCGATAACATGTCTTGACAGGCTTGAGACGCTCGCAAGGATGGGGGAGCAGCTCAAGGTGGCTGTCGCCTACGAGGTAGATGGCCGAAGGTATGACAAATGGCATGTGTCCTTCGATAGGAGGGATACGCTGGCGAGGGCAAAACCGATTTACATACTGATGGATACATGGCACAAGACTGTCAGGGATGACGGGGTGACGCTTACACCCAATGCCCAGAGCTATATCGATTTGATCGAGGAGAGGTTAGGCAAGGAGATTGCGTTGATCGGTGTCGGGCCTAGGAATACCGAGACAATTGTAAGGAAAGTGTTGATTTGAAAGATCTTAATATGAGGAGGTTTGAAAATGGCTATGACAATCAGACTGGAAGAAATGATAGACAAACTTAAGGGTGGCGAGAACAGCCATCTTCAGGCAAGGATGTTTTCTGCAGTTGATGAGCAGGGCAGACCCATGTGTAAGGATATCTATAGTTCGGAATATGACTTGGGAGCTAAACAGCGCAATAAAGGATGGACCAATATAGGAGACATAAGCGCCTGCCTGCGGACATCTGTTGGCCTGGGCGAGGTCTATGAGGAGACAGACACACCACATGTTGTTGTTGCGTCCAAGCATACCCGGCCTGTCATACTGGCTGTCGGCAAGAGCCAGCTTGAGGCGGCCCAGAAGGCGATTGCAGGAGACCTCAACTCCCCGTTCGGCGGCTTCTGGGGGTTTAACAAGACCCTGGAATATGAGACTGCTCAGTTTCTTGATAAGGTCTTTATGGAGGGGGTGTTGGCTCCTGATTACGAACAAGGTGTTGATGATATGCTCAGGGATACAAGCAAGGTTAAGGCTCATGCAAACAGGTTCATAATCCAGACAGGAAAGCTACATTATTTTGAAGTGAATGCATTTCGGGAGAGCATCCAACCTGTGGCGATGGGCAAATTCATCATGCAGCAGAGAGAACCTTCTTTCGATGTAAGGAAAGAGGCAGTGGTTGTTACAGGCAATGATGGTAACAGCGACGTGGGTTCACTTGATGATTCAATCTTGAAAGATATCCAGTTTGCAGGCAATGCTGCGATATACCTTGCCTCAAATCTCGTATTTTACGTGCATGATGGTGCGATTGCAGGCCTTGGTGATGGTTGCGGTGCAAGGACAGTCGCTGCTGAGAAAGCCAGGAATATGCTTGAGAAATCCGCGTATGCAGCAGTCAGCGCAGACAGCCCTGACCTCTGGGCGCGTGTCCTGTATGATACGCCTTTTACCAAGAAAGATTTCAGCAGCATAAAAAAACCGCTGAGCCTGGTCGGGTTCTCTGATGCCTTCTACCCGAAGATGGACGGTTTTGTAGAGACCGCTGGCATAGACAGGGTTGACCCGGAGATCGGCGAAGGGATGATATCTTTCGATGGCAAACGCTTCCTGCCCAAAAGAAACAACTATGATCCGGATTATGATAGGGGCCTGATACCTGTTGCCGTAGTCCAGCCTGGTGGGAGCATGGGTGACAAGTATGTCCTTCCGATGGCAGAGAAGTTCAACATCAGGATGGTCTTTACCATGACACCTGACCAGTACCAGAAGTACCAGAAAGGGGAAAAGGTGACAGGAAGAAGGTTTTTCGGTCATGTGATAATGTAGAGGTGCGATGAACAATGGGAAGCGTTAAAGATCTAATTACAGCAGACCATCCGGCTGCCAGTATCCTGGTGATGCCCACATACAGGGACTTTGGCCTGGGGGGCTGGAGAGTAAAAGGCACATATTCTGTCAAGGACATGAAAGAACTTATACCTGAGAGCGATATTGCAGGCAAGGCAGAAGCCCTTACCATGCAGACAGCGGCGTTCTTCGAATGGCTTGGGACAGAGCATCCTGAGATACCCACCTGTTATGTTGGAATATTGGACAGTAACAGGAACAGGATAACAGACCTCGGTTCACTTCTTCAGAAAGGCGAGAGATCAAATATAATCGTCATGAAGCTCGCCCATATCCCGGAGACCTTTGTCAAGGGAGAAATGAGGGATGCTGAGAGACTCTCCATTTACAGGCAGGCGATCAGGTCAGGCGAGCTGCAATGCGCTGTTGCCGATGTTGAATCCATCTTCAGGAAAGGCTTCCCTTTAGGTTCCTCAACATTCGAGAAGATATTCAAGGCAGTCGGATGGGGCGATACATATGAGGTATTGGCAACCTATGATGAGACTGCGGCAGCTCTGAAAATAATAAGAGAGCTGGTAGAAGAAAAAGGGCTTGGCAATTTCCCAGAACTGGAGCAGCTCCTCCAGGATTATGGGCTCGGGACAACGATACCCAACCCTGGTTTCGTGCTCAAGGACATGGCGTATGACAGCACCACCAAGTTCGAGAAGTCAGGTGACAGGTTCGTAACAAAAGCGGAAGAGAAAGAGCTGAGCGGGCTCAGTCCTGAAGGCTATGATGCATGGACCCAGGAGATATTCCCAAAATTCGCTGCAGCGCAGATAAGATACTGCGATGAGAGAAACATCCTGAATATCGATGGGAAAGGGGAATGTGTGACATACCAGGGAAGTCCGGTCGTGACTGATTTCGCCTGCACTGTCGATGAGAACCGAGAGATGATTATCGTGGATATCGACGGGGTAGAGTTTGCAATACCTTCCAACAAGGAGATACAAAGGGCGATCTTCAAGAAGGCCGGTGTCGATGTTGCCAAGAGGGAGGCTATTGAGCTGGCTGAGAGAGCAGGTGACAAGGACACCTGGAAACAGTACATGCCTGAAAGGCTCAAGGCAAGAGGGATTGACCTAAAAGCAGTCTCGGACTATTCATGTGAACTCATGGGTTATGCAATCGCTGAGGTTGCCAACAGGACTTTCGGCATGAAAGTCTTTGATGCCAAACCCCTTGACACATGGGTTAGGGATTTCGTCCCTTACGCAAGCAGGATCGAGAGGCAGGAATAGGGTTCAAGATGACCGTATCATTAGATGACATTATATTTAGTTTGAAGACAATGCACAATTTCTCAGATGGCAGTATATCGTTGCTGGAAGACAAAGGTTTCAAGTACAAAGAATTTATGGATATTTTGGATGGTCTAAGTATAACCCTCCCTAAGTTTGACGAGACCTTTGAAGATAGAAGAAAGAAGAAGTCAAGGTTCGAGCTCATGATCGAGAGGGGTGACTCTGAAGAGATAACCACCGGCAGGTACAATCGCTTTGTTGCAGGTTTCAAGGACATCAGCTCTGAGCAGGCTATGGTCAGAGGCAGGATGAAGTTTGCAGTGGAGTACGCGATCGAGATTGCAGATCTTGTCGCAGGTGTGCCTAATGCTGAGAAGTTTGTTGATAGGCCATTCACAGGAGAGGAAAAAG
The DNA here is from genome assembly GCA_964590935.1 of uncultured Methanosarcinales archaeon. Taxonomy (GTDB): domain Archaea; phylum Nanobdellota; class Nanobdellia; order Woesearchaeales; family DSVV01; genus CAYXZQ01. The sequence goes on along the minus strand of CAZPXC010000036.1, from coordinate 13,277 downwards.
AAAAACTAAGGAGCATCTACAGGGATTTCAGGACCAAAGATTATATCGCTGTAAAGATTATAGAGGGCAGGACCAAGCATGATGTCGTCGCTCCCAACACTTGGGTGACCATTAGGGGCCAACAGCTGGGAATCGATGATGCCTTGTTAAGAAGGGTGGTACATTTTGCAAGGACCTCAGCTGATGTAGATGCTAATGTTTCTGGAGAACTCTACATGAAGGCATTAGGCCAATGGAGCAAGTCATTGAGCAATCTTGTGAAGCTACTGCAGAGCAAGGCGAAAGAATGCCTGAAAATCACCTGCATAGGCAGGACACATGGCCAGGATGCGCAGCTTACGACCTTAGGGCATATCTATGCCAACCTTGCTGAAGAGATAAGGCAGTATTCGGGCCCGCTGATGCAGAAAAAAATGCATACACTTCAGGGAAAGGTGGCTGGTGCGATCGGGACCGATGTCGACATGAAAGGCACGTTCCCAAATCTGGACGTCGAGCCCATGTATAGGAAAATTGTTGAGAATGTCTTTGGCCTGAAATATACTGGCCTTGGCTTTGACCAGGACGGTCCTAATGTTGGTTTGGTTGAGACCCTGGATGCCATGGTCAATGTAGGGATGGTTATCCAGAAGGCAGCTGCTGACACCTGGCTTTATGCATCCAGAGGTGTATTGGGAAAGATTACAGACGAGGGTGAGTCAGGATCTTCAGCTATGCCCCAGAAGACGAATCCTTTCCTCGCAGAAGGATGCGAGGCACTGATGGTCATTATGCGCAATATTGTCAATCCTTTGAAGGAGATGATAGTTGCCTACAGGGAGCAGGGTGATTTGAGAAGATCCATAACCAAGAGAGAGATCTTCCACCCGATAATGCTCTCTATAATCGGTATCGAGAGGCTTATTTCTGAGGTCAATAATTATCAGCCTAATGTCGTCGAGATTGAGCATGCGGTCTATAAGCAGGGTCCAAAGTTCGCATCTTCGGTTATCAGCAATTATCTCAGGTCCCAGGGAGCTGCTGATGCCTATGACAGGATTAAAGGGGTTGTCATGAAACCTAATGTGAAACTGACTGAGGTTCTCGGATGCGTTAATGGTATGAAAGATGATGGGATAATAAATGCAGAAGCAGCATCCTATGTCGGCAGCATTATGAAAAGCATCATTGACCCTGACCGTAATATGCATATGCTGGATACAGGAGGATCAGGAGACCAATATAAAATAATATCCCTTATTGAGAAAAGGAACCAGGACATCAGGGCCAGAAAGCCTCTTCTTGGAAATGCGGTCAAAGACACCTACAGTATGATACGAAGGGCTGAAATTACACAGAAAAGATTGTTAAGATATGCTTCGTAATGAAGGAGGTTGGATAAGATGGAAATATCAGAAATGACGTATGCAAGTCAGGGAGTCTCACTCAATGAGCAGAACAGGGTGAATGCTGCGGTTGCAGAAAAATTGAAGAAGAAAGGCATGAAAGCAGAAGGCCTTTTCGGTGGTGCCGTAGATATTTCAGGATTTAAGTCTCAGGAAAAAGTATATGTTGATATCAAGGGTTCTTCAATCATCGAGGGTGACAATCATGTTGATACGGGGGCTCGGACCACAAAATCCGCGTTCCTGTTTGCTGAAGGAGAGGTAGTGGCTTCACTTGATTATATTGCGCTGACGACGATGGGAGACATAGTCCCGGATTTTGTAGAGGGTGTTGCCATGACCTCAGCCTCATACGGTGTTCCTGTCATAGGCGGTGAGTCAGCAGAGCTGCCTAATACATATCAAGAAGGTAAGATTGATTCCTTCGTCCACCTTTTATCTATAAGAGATGATGAGGGTGCTGATATCACTGATCTGATAAGAGACATGGAAAGGCCCCTTTTGGTAGGTTCAACAGATGGTACAGGGACCAAGACCAAGATAACCAGGAACCCTACAGATATCATAAGCCATGGATTCAATGATGTCTCTGCCCAGGGTGTGAAACCGATCGGCTTTGCGATGTATGTTGCGGGTAATGTTGACGAAAAAGAGCTGAAAGAGATAGATATCAAGGCTGGTAAGCTGGCTAAAGAGCTAGGAGTGACCAAGCTTGATACGATAATCCAGCAGAGACCTGAAACATATCTGCCCGGCGAGGTGGATATAGCTGCAACTGTCATCGGGGTTGTTGATGAGAAAGATCTGATCACAGGAAGTGATGTGGGGACTGGTGATAAGATCATCGGCATTGGTGTTGATGGTTATATGACCAACGGCTGCTCATTCGTGAGAGGGTTTGTAGATGCATTACTTGAGAAAGGGGTAGTGTCCCAGATTGATCAGCCAATGGATGATCTCGAAGGAAGGACCCTCCTGTATGAGATGTCCAGGCCGCACCGACCTATGACTGACATCCTGTTCGGCTATGATAATGTGCAGGGCATACTTGAAAAATATAAAGGAAAGATAAAAGGTATGGCGCACATTACAGGAGGTGGGCTGATCGACAATATCGTCAGGATGGTGCCGGACTCATGCAAGGCAGTGGTCAAGGGGGAAGTGCTTCCTGTTCCACCATTGATGGAGCTGATGCTGAAACATGGTGCAAATGAGGAGGAATTGTACAATACTTTCAATATGGGCGTCGGGTTTACCCTAACTGTCGCTGAGGATTTTGCCGATGAGATTGTGAAGTACATCAATGATAATTTCAGGTACAGGATTGAGGATGTTGACAGGAAAGCTGCGATAATAGGTGATATTCAAGCTCGCGAGAAAAAATATCAATGGGCAAATTGATTTTTTTCAATTAATTTTTTATATTTACACTTTCTTTCAACCATACCATGAAATACACAATAACAGCCCTCGACCTGCATTTCCTTGTCAGAGAGCTGAAACAGCTTATAAGCGCAAAGGTAGACAAGATATACCAGCCAGAGAAGAATGAGTTTTTGTTTGTGCTCCATATCCCGAATTCCGGCAAGAAAATACTAAGGGTGATGCTGCCTGGCTACCTTTTTCTCACAGAGCTGAAGGGCGATGTTCCCGAGACGCCATTGCACTTCTGCATGATGCTGAGAAAATACCTGGGCAGCGCAAGGCTTCGTGATATAAGGCAGCTTGGCTTTGAGAGGATACTTGACCTGCTCTTTGAAACAAAAGATGCAAAGTACAGGCTGATCATCGAGCTGTTTTCAAAAGGCAACCTTATCCTGTGCGGGGAGGATTATACGATCAAGTCCCCTCTGTTCCCGCAGAGATGGAAGGACAGGGTCATCAGAGGAAATGTGAAGTATGAATATCCCAAAAGAGAGCATGATTTCCTCACAATAAAATATGACGAGTTCGCCGATGTCATCAGAGGATCTGATAAGGAATCAATAGTCAAGACACTGGCGCTTGATCTCGGCCTTGGCGGAAGGTATGCTGAAGAGCTTTGCCTGAGGGCTGGTATTGACAAGAACAAGAAGAGTCTTGAGACAGGCGCGATAAAAAAACTCTTCTCTGAAACAGAAAAGCTCAGGGATGCGGATATCAGAGCATCTGTTGTAAAGAAAGACGACCATGTAACAGATATCATACCGATAGATATGCTCGTATACAAAGATCTCACTGCCAACCGGCTTAAGACCTTCAATGAGGCTCTAAACGAGGTGCTTTCTGTGCAGATAATTGAAACACAGAAAGAGAGACACGAGGAGCGCTATACAAAGGAGATAAAACGCCTTGAGAAGGTCAAAAAGGAGCAGGAAGAGACCATTGAAAAGCTGAAGGCCTCGATAAAAGACAACCAGATGAAGGGCGAGTTCATATTCGAGAATTACCAGGCCATAAGTGAGATCCTGACCGAGCTTAACAAGGCCAGGAAAAAATATCCCTGGAAGGAAATCAGGAAAAGGCTTGAGGGGCATAAGGTCATAAAAGAGATAAATGAGAAAAACAAAGAGGTTGTCGTAGATATCGAGTAAGTGATTAGTTTTGCCCTAATTTCTTGATGGAGCGCAGCTCAATCCGAGAAAAGCGGTGTCATCCAAAAAGTAGGTTAGCATCAATATGCACAGAGCTTTAATGATTTTTTCTGTATGAGCACATTTTTCCTTGCAGTGCAACAAACAGGCCCGGAGGGCTACTCAACCTGAAATTTTTTCATGGCGCTGGTTCGGCAGGCACCCTCAGTGCCGTGTTTAAGCCGAACCAGCCGCCAGTGGATGGAAAAATTTCTATAGCACAATCAAGAAAAATCAACATTGCAGTTCTGATACTAACCCGAACGTTAGTGGGTTTTTGGATGAAGCTAGGAAAACCCATACTTTTATATACACTCTTTTTATATTCCAATATTATGGAAAAGATCTTTGTCAAAAACAGAAAAAACCAGAAACTGGCTGCATTTTTCCATAAGCCGGAGAGGCAGACAAAAAAGATAATCATATTCACGCATTCATTCAAGGGAGATAAGGATTACGAACCGATAATCGGCGAATTTTCAGAAGAGATGTGCAGCAGAGGTTATGCGGTCATCCGTTTCGACTGCTGGGGAACAGGCGAGAGCGATGGAAAGTTTGAGGATTCCAGCATAAGGACGCAGATAGAAGACCTGGAGGACATTATCAGGTATGTCAGGTCACAGGGATATACAGACATCTGCCTCGCCGGCCTCAGCCTTGGAACATCGGATTCTATCATGGCCTATGATGATACCATAAGATGCATGGTCCTGTGGAGCCCGGTTTTCTGGCATGATAGGATGTATAAAAAACATCGGGATGAGACGCTGCAAAAAGGTTTTTTCACTTCAAAGAGGCTCCTCACCGGTGAAGTGGTCAGGTCTGGAAAGGCCATGTGGCAGGATTTTAAGGATATAAAGCCGTACAAGAAACTTCGCGATATCAGATGCCCGGTACTGGCAATAGTCGGGAGCAAGGACGACTATAATTCTGAAGAGAAAGTTAAGGAGTTCATGAATATGATACCCTCTGAAAACAGGCTTGAGATTATCCAGGGCGGTGACCATAATTTCCTATCAATGGATGCGAGAAAAAAAGCCATCTGTCTGTCAGCTGATTTTATCAAGGCGCATCTGTGACTAAAGCATAGCCTATACCTTTCTTGCAAAGCTCAAAAACCCGCTGTGGCCTATCGCCTGCGATCTCGGCCTTATCTTTCTTCCGTCTATCTCCCATTCCCTTTCTATTGTCTCTGTTGTCCTGAGAAAGAGCATGCTGCTGTTTTTCCTGATCTCCTCGACAAAATCAGACACCTGCGGCAGTGTCGGCGAATAGCTTATCAGGAAGCCGCCGTGTTTTAGGGATTTTACAGCATGGGGTATGACCTTCCATGGCTCAGGCAGGTCAAGCATTACCATGTCAACATCCTTCTCGTCAATGCCGTCATAGATGCTCTTTTTCTTGAGGACAATGTTTTTCAGGCCGAGAAATTCGATATTTTTACTGACGATCTCAGCAAAATCATCCCTGATCTCGTATGTGTAGACCTTTTTTACGATATGCGCAAGAAAACAGCAAAGTGCGCCTGAGCCTGCGCCTGCATCCACAACAGTGCTTTTATTGCTGATCCCTGTCCCTGTGATTATGCTGCCGATATCTTTTAGCGGGATTATCTGCGCAGAGCGCTTGATCTTGCTGTAGAGGTCGATAAAGTCCGGCTCAAGCACGGTCATCTCCCTGCCTGTGTTTGTCTTTACTTTTGCGCCTGGTTTTGCCTCTTCCAGCTCTTCCTTTTTTATATAGCCGTATTGCGTGTGCAGGTCACTGCCCCTGAAGAAGAATTTCCTGCCCTGGCGCGTTATGAGTATTTTTTGTTTCACGAAGCAGCAGAGAGATTATGTATATTTAAATATAGTTATTCCACCTGTCTCAGACAGGTGGTCCTACCTAGTGGAATAATTATGGTCTGAGAAAACCGACCGAGCCACCAAGTGGCGAGCATGTCACCAGTCTGTAACTAGTGGTGTCGGTTTTCGATTGACTTTATCTGACAGCCGGATTTTCATCCTCAGCTATTTTTGATTATTCCCGCAGCCTCTATCAGGTCCTTTGCGACAAAATCAGGCTTGGTCCTGCATTCGTCCGGATCCCTGGTTTGGCCTGTAAGTACGAGGATAGTTTTGCATCCCGCCCTCTTTCCTGCCAGTATGTCTGATTCCTTGTCGCCTATGACATAGCTTTTCTCAAGCTCGATACCATACTCATTTTTTGCGTCAAGAAGCATCTTCGTATTTGGTTTCCTGCATTCGCAGTTATCTTCAGGCGAATGCGGGCAGTAATAGGTCTTCTTGATCCTGATTCCATTTTTCTCCAGCTCAGCCACCAGATGGCTGGTGATTTTCCTGAAATCTTCGTGTGTGTAGTAGCCTCTGCCTATACCTGACTGGTCTGTGATTATAAACAGCGTAAGGCCGGCATCCTGCATCTCTTTTAAGCCTTCAATCGCCCCCTTGGTGAACTCAAAATCACTTATCCTGTAGACATAGCCATGGTCAACATTGATTGTCCCGTCCCTGTCAAGAAATACCGCTCTCATCCTCTCAGGATTCGTTTTCATTTGTCATAGCCCAGGTATGCCTTTATCTGCTTCCAGCGCTTTTTGATCTCGCTTTTCGCGGTCTTCCTGTTTTTGACAGTCCATATCCTGGCCCTGAGTATCCACGCCACATTGTTCTTTTCCTTATCATAATAATAATACCCTACGACGATCAGCATTATTATCAGGGTAGGCGTTATTATATACCATAGGATCACGCTCAGTGTGCTTGCCTCCGGGGTCACCTCCTCTTGCTCTGCAGGCTGCTGGCTGGCGTTGACCTTTGAGGGCTTTTCTGTCTCAGCGGGCTTCTCGGTCTCGTTTGCCTTCGCCTGCTCCTTTTTCTCCTCCTCTGATATGCACGGCCCTATCTCTAGATATTCGAATGCGTTAGGATATCCGCGTTTTGACGCGACCAGCTTATAGTTTCCCGCAACAGTAGGTGTCAGGGTTATCTGGCCGTTGTCGTCGGATATGAAATCGTCAACATTGTCCCAGATGCCGTGATCGAGCAAGTACATTTTAACATCGACCTTTGAGAGGTTGCCGCAGACCTCCTTGCCGTTGACGATAAGGCCCTCTGTGCCACAGGTTGCCCTGTTATAAAGCTGGTATGTCCATATCGTGAAATTCCTGCCGAGGCAGTTGCGGGGATCGATGATTATGGTCATGTACTTGTCCTCTGAGCCAGAGCACTGGCCACAGTCGTTAGGGCATGTGTGGCAGTTCTCATAATCCTCATCGCACAACGGCTCGCCTCCTGCATCAAAGTCACCACAGTAGCCGACTGTGAAGGTTATATTCTCGGAATCGATGGCAGTTCCGTCGCTGACGTATATGGTGATGTTCCAGCTGCCTTCGTGAGACAGCAGCGGCGTAAAGTTGATAACCCCGTAGTATGATTCGTTCGAGACATTGAAATATGAGTAGATTTTGAACCATCTCAATGCCTGCGTCTTGTCAAAGATGAGCAGCTGGTTGTCGAGTATGTACTCATTTTCATTGTCTGGGTCGCTTCCATAGATATAATGCACGAACGGGACATGGAGGTATGCATTAAGGTTGCCCACAGGATTTAGTACTGGCGGGTCATTTGTCGGCGATACGTCTATTGTCACTGTCTGCGAGTCAGTGTCAGAGCCGTCGCTCACATTGAACTTGACATGGTTTGAGCCTATGTCGCTGTTTCGTGGCACCCACCATGCTACTGCCGACGTGGAATTTATGCTGTCAAAGGTAAAATTGTAGTCTGAGGAGAATGTCAGTGTGTCATTATCTATGTCAGATGCTGATATGATGAACGAAAAATTATAGCTCTCCAGAGCGACCTGGTTTGGTATGGTGTCGAGGACCGGTGCATTGTTGAACACGTTGATAAGGTCCTGCTGCTGTTCTGTCGTTGTATGGCCGACCACATCAGTTGCAGTCACTTGGTAATAAAGGATCTCTCCGACATGCGAGCTCCAGCCGCCGACAGGCTCACTCATCGTGTAGCTGTAGACGCCCCCTCCTGTATCTGTCATGTCCTGCCAGCTGTACCATCCGGCCGAGTCATATTTATAGCGGAACTGCGCAGGACTGCTGCTGTTCCATGTCGTGTCCGTAACTGTGACAGTAACAGTAAGCGAGCCTGAGCTCCCCTCGTCAAGGTCAGACGGATTTTGGGTCCATCCTGACAGTACAGGATCCACTGTATCGACCCATATCCAGTCGTTTGCATCACTGCCTATGTTACCCACAGAGTCTTCTGCCCATACATAGACAGTGTTGTTTCCCTGGGCTGCGCTACCCAGTGATCCCAGAACAGTTGTATTGCTCACCCTTGTCTGGGTCCTGCTGCCTGAATTGTCTGTAAAGTTGTAGTAGTACCAGTGTATCCCAGAGCTGGGGTCGCTAAATCCGGACCAGACAAAATCAAGGGTAGTGTCAGTCGAATGGTACCTGTTTCCTCCCTCCACTGTTACGCTTCCCGGCGTTGGTGCTGCCGAGTCTGTGGTATAGTTGCCTGTGTAGTTGTCTTCCGCTATCCTGCCTGTGGCATCATAGATAAAGGCATGCCATGAATGCTGGCTGCTGTCTGATTCTGCAGTGAACGTACAGCTAGGGTTGGATGCGGCTGTGTTGCTGCATCTTTGCGTGCCTGTACAGCCGGCTGCGGTAACCCCGGCGGTGTTGCACACGTACAGTATGACATTGTCACCGTCCACGTCCGAAGCTACGGTAGTTATCCTCACCCCTGCCCCGCCCTTGATATAGCTGGTGGATACATTGTCTGATGCCGACGTGAAGCTTGGATTGTCAGGCACAGGATTTATCGTTATGGTAAAACATGACTGGGACGAATAATCCTCGCCGTCATAGGCCCTGACACAGACATTCGAGCTTCCGCTCTGGTTTGCTGCTGGTGCTCCAATATCAACATATGACCCGTCAATAGAAGCACTCACAAGCGCCGAGTTTGACTGGCTGTATATGGAATATGTGAGTGGACTGCCATCATAATCATAGGAATAATCGCTCAGGTTGAATGCGTTGTCTATCCCTGTCGTGTTGTCCTCGTCCATGGTCTGGTCAGGCAGTGTCGCATTGAACCTTGGTGGAATATTGTCATAGGTTATGTTTAAGTAGAGGTTCAGCCCGGTTGCAAGACCTGAATTGGAGCCGTTGAACACACCAAGCCACGAGAAGGCATCAAATACATCAGAGCCCTGTGTGCAGGTGAAGGACCTGAGATAAAAATTCCCTCCTCCACCTCCAGTGGTTTCTGTCCTTTTCTCGTTTGTGCCCTCGTTTGTGATGTTTACGCTGGTGCCTGCAGGGACAGCAGTGTTGTTATGGAAAAACACATACCCCTGGATGACACATGTATCAGCATGGCTGCTGGGCGCGGGTAAGAGCAATGCGACTAGTAAAATGGATGCCGTGATCATCAGTCGTATGCCTGTTTTCATCTTCTCTTCCTTGCCTTCTTGTCCTCAGCTATTATGATTATGAGCAGCAAGAGCAGTATGCAGCCCATGATGCCCAGGGCAATGTTCTTACGGTTCTTTGAATAGTCATAGGGCTCTTCCTCGTGGGCTGTCTTATTTTGCGCAAGGCTCTGGCTGCTCTCGCTTGGCCTGCTCTTGTCCGGTACGATGGGTATCTTGTCGAACCTTACAGATGCCGTATCATCGTCAAGCCTGGTAAGCTCCGCCTTGGTGTCATCACTGCCGTCATTGTCAAGGTCCAGCGTGACAGGCTCATTAATCCTGAGCAGAACATCCCTGTCGAGAGTGTTGAACGCGATCCTTATCGAATCCTCTCCTGCCCTTGTTACGTTCCCTATGACCATCCTGATGTTAAGGGAATCGTTGATTATGTAGAGCCTGATGGCCCCTCCTATAGGTATCCTGTTTATTTTACTCTCATTGATCACAGTGCCGAAATCCCATGAGCCGGGCCCGCCACCTGCACCTGAACCAGAGCCCTTGCCGGCGTTGCCAGAACCTTCTGAGCTTCCTGAATCTTTGGCTGCACCGACATTGTCCTTCTCAACAGCAGGTATCGAGAGGTTAACCTCGTAGGGATAATGGTCGAAGACAAAATCCTCCCTCGTCACAGTGTCGCCTGATCCATGCACCACAGCTATCCTGTCAGTGCCGTAGTTGCAGGTGAAAGACTGCACATAGAAGTTGGGATATGGCCAGCTTTTTCCCCCTGTCTCAGTCTCATACACTGTCCCGAGGCTGATGTCAGCTATCCTGACCAGGGTGCCGCTCTCTGCCGGTGTCCCGTTTTCATAGCTGATATATCCCATCACAGTGCATACAGATGCCCCCATAGCCTGCAGAGGGAATGAAAACATGATTACCACTATTATGAGCAGCAGCAATGTTTTTTGTTTTCCCTCGGTTATTGTATCCATTTTAGCCTGTCCTGTTATAGCTCCAGTTGTACGGCGTCCCGACCGACAAAAACCTGTATCCGTAACCCGGACGCATGCAGCCGTCAGACGGGAACCAGTCGCTCCCGATGATGAGGAACGTGTCCCATCCCTCGTATATCCCGCCTGCATCTGTCGTGTTGAACCATGTGACAATGCCCGGCGCAGTGGTGGTGTTTAGGGCATGGCTCAGGTTGCAGTCTGTGATGAGTGAGTTCCATCCAAGGAGCATCATCTCATAGTTGGTCGGGGAACCGCTGGCAAATTTCATGGGTATGGTAACCGTGCCTTCAGGCACGTCCCCGACTATCGTAAGGTTGTACGGGTTCTGGACATTTATGAACACATAGCCCTCGAGCGGGTACATCGTATCAAACTGCTCGATCCATCCGCCTCCCATCTTGATATTGGTTTCCCAGCCCTCAAAATTGCTGCCTATGTCTGATGTGTTGAACCTAAGCACTATGTCGCCTGAGGTTGCGCCCCTGACTATGTTGCTGAAGGATATGTTATGCGGTACAAGGGGCATGGAGACCTGGTTTAGCTCGTATGCAGCAGGGTTTCCGTCTGCATACTTGATTGGTATGTCAAACTTGCCCACTGTGTTGTTGCTGAACTCGACCAGCCCCTCGCGCCATATCCCTATCCTGTAATACCTATGCGGGACCAGGCTTGAATTGGTGTCTGTCCAGTTCAGTGCCGTGATTCCTGTAACATTTGGATCGGAGATATCAAACCCTGAAAACGGGCTGTTGCTGATATATACGCTTACATTGTCGATACCGAGATCGTTCCAGGCGAGCATCACTGTCTTATTGTCATCTAGAAGAACTGCCCTGAAGTCAACCTCTGATACAGGCCTTATGACACTCAACTTGATTGTTGCCGTGGCCCTTCCGGTGACCTTTTCAACAGTATTCATGCCTTTCATTTCATCCGCCTTCTTGATCACTATAAACGGCCCTGTCATAGAAAGCATGATCAGCAAGACAGCAAACACTGCCAGCACATTGTTGTTGATGTGATGCATCATACCTCCTCCAGGTTGCCCTCTTTGGGTCTTGTGTATTTTTTGACTGATTTTGCAATATTTTTCTTGTCGATACCCACCTTTTGTGACTTGTCAACAAGCTCTGAAATGAGCTTCCTATGCTCGCCAAGCCCTTTGCTTTCGATCTTTTTAAGAAGGATCCCCTCACCTGTAATCGAGTACATGTAAAAGCCGGTGCCCTCATCTATACCGAGCTCTCTCCTGATGTCTTTGGGTATTACTATCTGGCCCCTGCTGTCGCACTGGACTATTTTCGGGTATTTTTTCATTCTTTTCTGAATTTCAGAATAATTTTCTGAAATTCTTACATATTAATCTTATTTTCCGATGTTTTTTCTGATATTCAGATTTATTAAAGAAATCATATATAAATATTGTTATTTTGATATACAATAAAATATACTAATTTATATTTTACATCATATAAATATTTAAAAACAAACACAGCTGATATAAGGATATGCCAGGAAAGGTCTCCTATGATTCGATGAAATCAAACACCCGGCTGACCGATTTCAGCGGGCTCAAGGAGTATGTTATCCGGAATTCTGTAAAGAGCATGCCCAGCACTATCAAGTCCAGGACAGGGGCGACAGATACGCTCTTAAGCTCGTTCTAGACAACATAGACAACAAAGACCGCCTATAAAAGCATGTTCTCATGGCATCTTTAACAAATAATAATACATTTAAACCATGAAAGCTTTCTGCAGCCAGGGATAAGGTGTAACAATATGATTAAAAACCAGTTAAAGACAGTTGTGCTGCTTGGGCTGCTAACAGCCCTGCTGCTGTGGGTTGGCCAGCTAGTCGGAGGTATGTCCGGCCTCATTCTCGCGATATTGTTCGTCGGGATAATGAACTTTGCGATGTACTTCTGGTCAGACAGGCTGGTGCTGATGATGTACAGGGCAAAGCCTGTAAGTGAACATGACAGTCCTGAACTATACAGGCTGGTGCGTGAAGTTGTGCAGCTGGCCAGAATGCCGATGCCGAAGATATATATCATCCCGAGCGAGCAGCCGAACGCTTTTGCAACAGGCCGTGATCCGCAGCATTCAGCTGTCGCTGTCACAGCAAGCATAATGCATCTGCTGTCGAAGGATGAGCTAAAAGGGGTTATCGCCCATGAGCTGAGCCATATCAGGCACAGGGATACCCTGATCCAGACAGTTGCAGGCACTATCGCAGGCATCATCGGCTTTGTCGCAGCCATGGCACGCTGGAGCGCGATATTCGGCGGTTTCGGAGGCGGGGACAATGACAATGGCGGTATTATAAGCCTCCTTGTGCTCGCCATAGTTACGCCGATAATCGCAACCATTATCCAGCTTGCGATCTCCCGCTCCAGGGAATATCTTGCAGACGAGTCTGCTGCCAAGACTCTGCACGATCCCAATGGCCTTGCACAGGCGCTCGAGAAGCTTGAGCATGCCTCAAAAAGGATACCAATGCGCCTTGGCAGCCCATCGACAGAGAACCTCTTCATAGTTAACCCGTTTAGCGGCCGCAGGATGATGGCCCTTCTTTCCACCCATCCGCCGATCAAGGAAAGGATAACAAAGCTCAGAAGTATGTCTTTTTGAGTTTTTTAATAGTCTTCTTGTTATTCCCGGTTATACTTTTGTTTTTTATTTGTTGTGAGATATATCCAATTAGTTGATGTTCTATTAGTATAATGAAAAAATCCAGCCACGGCTGGATTTGTCAAAAACCGCCTTTCTATAAAGGCATCATGGATTTATAGGCCATACAAGGTCCAGTGGTTT
>CAZPXC010000035.1:0-17436 GCA_964590935.1 uncultured Methanosarcinales archaeon | reverse complement strand
CTGGACGAGAATTACCTTGTTTGCATATTTTCCGATCTCAAGCTCCCGGAACAACGCTACGTCAATGACCGTGTTGCCAGAAGACCTGTTTACCTCCTTCTCTATCCCCTCTTTGAGGAACGGGTGCATTATCCTGTTTAGCTGCATGAGCATCTTTTCATTGCCGAATACAAGTTTGCTCAGCTTTTTCCTGTCTATGTTGAGGCTCCTGTCCAGTATCCTGATCCCAAACTCTCCGCGCAGGCGCTCCCTCACAGCAGGGTTTTCAAGAAGCTCATGCCCCAGGGAATCGACATCGATTACCCTAAAGCCATGCTGCCTGAAGATATTTGCGGTTGTCGTCTTGCCTGCTCCTATGTAGCCGGTTATTGCGATTATCATAGCTGTTGTTAAGATGGCCTGTTATTTAAAGATGATTATTCTGTTGCCCTTACCAGAAGAATAATGGATGTTTTCACTTAGCTATTATGACAAAATATATATATTCTCACTCTATCCGCGGGTAATTATGGCAAAAATTTGGCAATTTGAGGATATCGTGCCCGGATGGATAGAAAAGATTGCATCCCGCGTGGACAGCAAGCCGGACGGATATGCTCTTGTAGGGCTGTTGCATGATGGCGGAACTGATCTCAGCGGGCTTGTATTTGATGAGCTGCTAAAGCTGGGGTACAGCCTTCCTGTAGGCAGGCTGGATGCCAGGGCATCTTTGCCCGATGATGATTACAGCATTGTTGAGCAGCCGTCATCGATTGATTACCAGGTTGATGGAACCCATATTATTATGGTACAGGACGTTTTCACAGATGGCAAAATCTCAAGAGCAGGGTTCAACAGGATATTCTCATACTGGAGGCCGGGCTCTATAGAGCTTGCATGCCTGGTCGAGGATGATAAGGTGCCGAGGGCATTTCCGATAAAGCCTGATTACAGCGCCCTTTCCCCGGGCATCGAAGGTTATGTTTTTTCTGTAAACCTGGACAAAAGGCGCGTTGTGGCAGAAGAGCACATAGGGCAAATCATCTAATCGAAGCATTTTATAATGTAATATATTTCTTACAAAATCGAAACATTTAAATAGTAATATATTTTTTACATTTATATGGCACAAAAAAACATAAATAAGCAAAATGCCGCCTGGAAATATGGTTTCGCGATTATTATCATCCTTGCGGGACTTGTCTTTTGGCGCCTGGGCATCGGAGACAGGTTTCTGGGATTCTCGTCAGTGGGAACCTGGCTGGTCTATGTTGGATTTGTCATGATGGCGGTCATCACGCTGCAGCTGTTATCCAGGAAAAAAAGGATTGTTGATGAGAGGATGGAGTTTGTCGCGACAAAAGCTGCAAGAGTAACATTTACTGCAATCATCATATTTGCTTTTATAGTGATGATAATAGACGGGATAAAGCCGATTACGCTTGCATATTCATATTTTATGAGCTATCTCGTGTGCGGGATAGTCCTTGTCTACTTCCTGTCCTATAAAGTACTGCTCAGGTTCTATTGATACAAGATGGATAACAGAATTGCTGAATTCAGGAAAGAGATCAAGATGACCCAGCAGCAACTGGCGGATAAGGTCAATGTTACCAGGCAAACCATCATATCCCTGGAATTTGGCAGGTACAACCCTTCCTTAAATCTTGCCCACAGTATCACAAAGGCGTTGAAAAAGAGACACATCGAACAGGTGTTCAATCTTAGGTAAAAATTTTGATCTTTTTCTTTCAAGTGCAAAAAGCCAGCCGCCAGTGGATGGAAAAATTTTTATTGCACCTTCAAAAAATCAGCATTACAAAGCCGAACCCGCAGCCAGTGAATGAAAAGATTCCTCTCGCACGATCAAGAAAAAAAATAAACAATTACCAGGGATATATCTTTCTCTTCTTCATGGCAAGAGTGAGGTCCTGTTTCATCTTCAATGCGGCATCGCGGGACTTTGCATCGAAATCATCGCCGCTGCCGGCAAATATGATGCCTCTTGACGAGTTGACTATCGCGCCGTAGCCGTCGCTGTTGAAGCACAGCATCGTGCCATCAGCGCCGCCTCCCTGCGCACCGTAGCCAGGGACAAGAAATATCGACTTTGGCATGAGTTTTCTCAAACGAGCGCCCTCCTCAGGGTACGTTGCTCCGACAACTGCACCCACCGACTTATATCCGCGCTTTCCTTCAGTCCCCTCGCCCCATCTGTCGACCAGCCCTGCCATTATCTCGTATATCCTCTTTTTGCCGCTCATCAGGTCCTGCAGCTCGCCGGAACTGGGGTTGGAGGTCTTTACAAGGACAAATATCCCTTTGCCATATTCTTTGACATTATTCACAAAGGGCATTATTCCGTCGCTGCCGAGGTAGGCATTGACTGTTATGCAGTCGACATCAAAGCATGCCTGCCTGCTGCCGAACATGCTGACTTTGCCGATGTGCGCATCAGCGTATGCTCTTGCGGTATTTCCTATATCATTTCTCTTGCCGTCCTCGATGACTATCAATCCGCTTTTTCTTGCAAGATCAACGGTCTTTTTGAACGTCTTTATGCCATAATGCCCGTACTCCTCATAAAATCCCATCTGTAGCTTGACAGCAGGCACGATATCCTTTATCGCATCGATTATCCTCCTGTTGAACTCAAGCACACATTCAGCAGCATCTTCAAGCGGCTCGCTGAATTTTCCCCTAAACTGCTCCTTAAGTGACGATGGGATCTTGCTTATGTCAGGATCCAGGCCAACAACAGCCGGACAGCGCTTGTCGTCAATCGCATCCAACAGCATGTCAGCAAAGTTCATATTTCCGCCTCCTAGTTCTTTTTCTTCCCAAGCGCGAAGCCGTGTTTCGGGCCCCATCCTGCAGGATCCCTGTTCCACTCCCCGACCATCTTGAGATTATCTTTTTCAATGAAATTGCGGTCAGCAGCAACCTTTGCTAAGGTCGTGAAATCAGTGAGAAAAACTGCACTGCATTTTCCTTCATCGAACTTCTTTTTCGCCTTCTCAAACTCGTATGTGAATATCGCAACCATGGCTATGACGTCTGCGCCTGACTCCCTGCATGCCATGACAGCGTTCATGCTGCTCCCGCCGGTGCTTACAAGATCCTCTATCACGACAACTTTTTTTCCGCTGATGTCTCCGCCCTCTATAAGGTTCTGCTTGCCGTAATCCTTTCCGCTTTTCCTTATGTACACCATAGGAAGGCCAAGGTCTTTTGCCACCCATGCTGCCCATGATATTGCAGAGCTTGCTGTCCCGGCGATGACATCTGGCGCCATCTTCTTGACGATATCACAAAAAGCCGTGCATATCACTTCCCTCTCTTCTGGATAGAAGGTCAGGAGCCTGTTGTCGCAGTATATCGGGCTTCTGACGCCTGATACGAATGTATACGGCTCTTTGACATTGAGCGTGACTGCCTTTTTCTCAAGCAGAATCCTTGCTATCTGTTCTTTCATCTGAACTCAACCTCTCTTCCTTTGTTTTTCTTGTCGACCTTGCCGTTGTCAAAGGTGATGTTTCCGCCTACTATCGTCATCACAGGCCAGCCTTTGAGGAGCATGCCGTTGAACGGCGACCAGCCGCATTTTGTAAACAGCAAATTCTCGTCGACAGCCTTTTCCATGTCCATGTCGACGACTGTCAGGTCTGCATCATAGCCCGGGCGTAAGAACCCTTTGCTTTCTATGCCGAATATCTTTGCAGGATTGTGGCAGCAGAGCTCGATTATCCTGCGCAGGCTCAGCCTGCCGTCATTCACAGCATTGAGGAGCAGGGCAAGCATAGTCTCAGAGCCTGGGATGCCGTAAGGGTATTCTTTGCCCAGCTTCTCGCCGACAGTATGCGGCGCATGGTCTGTACCTATAGTATCTATGAGGCCTTCCCTGACCGCATCAAAAAGCGCCTCCTTGTCAAGGACTGATTTAAGCCCGGGCTTCATCTTGGTGAAGCTGTCATTGTCATCTTCGTCAGACAGGAACAGGTGATGAGGGGTCGCCTCGGCAAATATGCTGCTGCTCTTGTTTTCACGTATATAATCAAGTTCTTCCCTTGCAGATATGTGGCAAAGGTACAGTTTGTTGCCGCACTCTCTGCTCAGCTCAATTGCCTTTTCGACCATCTCGCCCTCTGCATGGACAGTCACGATCTTTGAGCTTGAGAATATCTTTTTCAGCGCCTCATCATCTTTTATCATGAGCTTTCCTGTCGAGAGGTTCATGAATACCTTGACAGAGGCGATGTTTTTGGCCTTTTTTATCTCTTCGACATTGTCGACAGCAGCTGCAAAATGAAACCCGTAATTGACGATGCTTTTCTTTGCCAGCTCTCTTTTCTTCTCAAGAAGCTCTACAGTCGTCGTGGGCGGGATGGTGTTCGGCATGTCGATGAATGTGGTTATCCCGCCGGCTGCCGCAGCCATCGAGCCTGTCAGAAAATCCTCCTTGTGGGTCATGCCAGGCTCTCGGAAATGCACATGCGGGTCGATTATGCCCGGCAGGACATGCTTCTTTTTTATGTCAAGCACTGCACCCCCATGCTTGAGATTGTGGCCTATCTTTGCGATCTTTCCATTATCTATGATGATGTCAGCTATTATCTCCTTGTCCCCCATTAGTATCCTGCAGTCTGTAAGCAGCATCTTATTTCGTCCTGTAAGCATAATACTCGGCAAGGGGCACTTTCCTGCCTGATTTGAGTCTTGCGGAACTGTTGAAATCAGGATTGCCCAGCATGTCATCTGCGTCGAACACAGGCCCGTCCATGCAGACAACATTGTCGCCGCACATGCACTGGCCACAGACCCCAAACCCGCATTTCATGTACCTCTCTGCGCTGATATAGCACTTTATGCTGTTTTTGCGGCAAAGTTCCATAACCTTCTGCATCATTATCTCCGGGCCGCAGCAGTAAACAGCAGAAATGTTTTTTCCTGATTCAATAATATCGCTCAGGGCAGCGGTGACAAAGCCCTTCCTGCCGAAGCTCCCGTCGTCAGTCACGAAAACTGCATCAGGGAACCGTTTCCTGAACAGGAGCAGGTCAGAGCTTCTTGCACCTATTATTAAACTGGCGGATTTTGCTGCCATGGGCGCAAGCGGCGCTATGCCGCAGCCGCCTCCGACAATGACGCATCCCTTTCCTGGCTCAGGGAAGCCGTTGCCATAGGGTCCCCTTATCCCGACGATATCGCCCTTCTTCATCTGGGAAAGCCTTTTTGTGAACCTGCCCTTCACCTCAAAGGTTATCCCAATCTTGTCTTTCCCGAAGTAGCTGATGCCAAATGGTTTTTCATCAACACCAGGCTGCCAGAGCATCACGAACTGGCCCGGGTTAAAGCCCTGGAGGATATTTGGCAGGAAGATAGTGTAAAATCCCTTTGCTTCGTCCCTGATATCCTTGATCTCCAGTGTTTTCGGATAGTCATCCCTCATGTGCAGCACCTATTATCTCTTTGACAGACGAATAGCCTTTTTTTTCCAGCCAGGCTTTCATCTCGCCGCTGATCTTTTCAAAAGCGTCAAGGCCGCGGTAGTAGACAGCGGTCCCGATGCCAAGTGAAGAGGCCCCTGCCATCAGCATGGCTATAGCGTCCCTGCCGTAGGTTATCCCGCCGGTACCTATTATAGGAATCTTGACAGACTCGTATAAGTCATAGACGCAGCGGACAGCCATGGCATTTATCGCCGGGCCGCTGAGCCCGCCGACCTTAAATCCCATCACCGGCTTTGCTGACTCTATGTCGATGAGCATTCCCGGGCCGTGTGTGTTGCCCATGTTTATAGCGTCTGCACCTGCTTTTTCAGCTGCCTTTGCCACGCCCATGATATTCGGGGAAGCAGGGGAGAGCTTGACTATCACAGGCAGCCTGGTGCTCTTCCTGACTATCTTTGTGATCTCAGTGGTCGCCTCAGGCGTCCCCTGGCCTGCCAGCAGTCCAAATCCGGGTGTATGTGGGCATGACAGCGGCACCTCTATCGCATCAAAAGGGACATCTTTTAGGGCGTGAATAACCTCTGCAAAATCTTCAGGCTTAGTCCCTATCACGCTTCCGATGACAGGAACTCCTATCTTTTTGATATCCTCAAACTCGATGCATGCCTGCCTGGCGCCGGGGTTTGAGTATCCCACAGCGTTCATGAAAACATCGCCGAACGAGAACATGACAGGGCTGCTGTGCCCCTCCCTCTCTTCCATCGAGATTGACTTCACTGTTACTGCGCCAGCACCACCCTGGGCCATCCTTCCCAGCGAACCGGCAGATACGCCCATTATGCCCGAGGCCAGTATGGTCGGGTTAGCCATTTTCATTCCGCACAGTTCAACAGCGATGTCCATTTTCATACCAGTTCGATGTCTTCCCTTTTTCCCAGCCTTTCGCAGTAGTGGCATCTTATGCTCAGCGGGCTCTTTGATTCAACGTAAAACCTGCTCTTTAGCTTTTCATGGTTGGTGATGCAGTTTGGGTTGAAGCACCTTATTATGCCGTTGAGAACATCAGGCACCTTCAGCTTTTTCTTGTCGATAACCTTGAACTCCCTTATTATGTTGAGGGTCGCATCAGGGGCTATAAGCGCGATCTTCTGCACGTCGCTCTGCTTGAGATTAAGGCCTCCTACTTTGATTATGCCCTTCCTGCCGAGCCTTTTGCTCTTCAGGTTTGAAGATATCGATATTATCCTGTCCAGGCCCTCAAGGTCAAGTATCTCAGCAACCTTGAATGTATATTCAGCAGGGATATGGTCGATGACTGTCCCTTCCTTTATCGCGCTTATTTTGAGTTCTTTCATTTTAGCCTGCCCAGCAGAATAGCCAGCAATGCCTCTCTCATGGTGACGCCGTTTTTTGCCTGCTCAAAATATACTGCATTCTCTGTTGCGTCAACATCTGTGCTTATCTCGTCGACCCTTGGGAGCGGGTGCATCACTTTCAGACCTTTTTTTGCGCTTGAGAGCATCGCGCTTGAGAGCACATAGACCCCTTTCACCTTCTCATATTCGACAATATCAGGGAAGCGCTCTTTCTGTATCCTTGTCATATATAATATGTCAGCAGACCTTATCGCATCCTTAAGGCTGGCGGTGCTGGTGAGATCAACTCCCTTGCCTTTCAGCTCATCGAGCAGGTCGTCAGGCATCCCCAGGCTTTCAGGAGCCACGAAAATCATCCTTGTATCGAAAAGCGACAGGGCGTGCGCAAGCGAATGGACAGTCCTGCCGTACTTAAGGTCGCCCACCATCGCCACAGTCAGGCCATCAAGCCTGCCCTTGCTCTTAAGTATCGTATACAGGTCAAGCAGTGTCTGCGTGGGATGCTGGTTCGCGCCGTCGCCGGCATTTATTATGGGAACGTGTGCAGTATCTGCCGCCAGCCTGGCAGCTCCCTCTACAGGGTGCCTTATCACGATTATGTCGCTGTAGCCCTCGACGATCCTTATTGTGTCAGACAATGTCTCTCCCTTTGCGACAGAGCTGCCCTTTGGGTCAGAAAAGCCTGTCGTGCTCCCGCCGAGCCTGAGCATCGCGGACTCAAAGCTGAGCCTGGTCCGCGTAGAGGGCTCATAGAACAATGTCGCAAGGATCTTGCCGCGCAGCAGCTTTTCCCTTCCCTGCATGGATTCGATCTTCTTTGCGCTCTCAAGCATGTATAATATCTCTTTCTTTGAAAAATCCCTGATCGATATTATATCCTTTTTATCAAACCCCATGCAAAAAACCCCCGGTAATGAAAAAAGGTAATTATCCCTTCTTAATAAACTTTATTTATATTCATCCCATGAACCTATCTGCAGATCATCAAGCCCTGTCTTTGATATCGCATCGATGAACAGCCTTGCAATGTTGACATCGGTGATAAGCGGTATCGCATGATCGACAGCCTTCCTCCTGATGAGGTAGCCGTCTGTGATATGCTCCTTTTTTCTCATGCTGGGAATGACTATGACGAAGTCCAGGAGCTTCTTGTCCATCATGCTAAGGACATTGTTCTTCTTGTGCGGGTTATGCGCCTTGTACACCATCATGTTGTTGATCCCCTTGCCGGAAAGGAACTCTGAGGTGTGCTCTGTCGCAAACAGGCTGAATCCCATGATCTTTAGTTTCTCTATGGATTCCAGCATCCTGTACTTGTTGTCGCCGCCGATGCTGAGCAGCACATTTTTTTTCGGGAGAGAGACACCAGTTGCGATCATCGCCTTGAGAAAGGCATGGTTAAGGTCATCCCCCAGGCATGCGACCTCGCCTGTGGAGGCCATCTCTACAGACAGCACCGGGTCTGCCTCCTTGAGCCTGGTGAACGAGAACTGCGGCGCCTTCACCCCGACATAATCCAGGTCAATAGTCGACCGGGTTATCTTGACCTTCTTTCCAAGCATCAGCCTGACCGCAACATCTATGAAGTTTATCTTGGTGACCTTTGACACAAAGGGAAAGCTTCTTGACGTGCGCAGGTTGCATTCTATCACCTTGATATTGTTGTCCTTTGCTATGAACTGTATGTTGAAGGGCCCTGTGATCTTGAGGGAGCAGGCGATCTTCCTTGTGATATCCTTGATCCTCCTTATGGTCTCAAGATATGTGTTCTGTGGTGGAAGGACCATCGTAGCGTCGCCGCTGTGCACCCCGGCCTTTTCAACATGCTCTGATATGGCATAGACAATTATCTTCCCGTCTTTTGCGACAGCATCTATCTCTATCTCCTTGGCATTCTCGATGAACTTGCTTATGACAACAGGGAACTCGCTGTTGATCTCGGCTGCCCTGCTGAGGTAGCCTGTAAGGCTTATGTCGTTCTCTGCAACGCTCATGGCTGCTCCGCTCAGCACATAGCTTGGCCGGATAAGGACAGGATAACCGACCTTGTGGGCAAAGCTCTTTGCGGAATCTAGGCTTGTCAGCTCTTTCCACCTGGGCTGGTCGATGCCCAGCCGGTCGAGCATCTTGGAGAACTTGTACCTGTCCTCTGCATTGTCGATGCTCCCGGCGCCTGTACCCAGGATATTTGCCCCTGCCTTGTCAAGCTTGAGCGCCAGGTTGTTCGCTATCTGCCCGCCCATGGATATTATCATGCCGAGAGGCTGCTCCTTGTCGTATATATCCATAACTGTCTCGATGCTCAGCTCATCAAAATAAAGCCTGTCGCATTCATCGTAGTCTGTGCTGACAGTCTCTGGATTGTAGTTGACCATAATAGTCTCATAGCCCATCTTCCTTAAGGTCAGGACAGCGTTTACACAGCACCAGTCAAACTCGACAGAGCTTCCTATCCTGTACGCGCCGGAGCCGAGGACGATGACTTTCTTTGCCTTGGGAAATTTAACATCGTCCTCACTGCCGTTATACGTAAGGTAGAGGTAGTTTGTCTTGGCAGGGTATTCTGCAGCCAGGGTATCTATCTGCTTGACACACGGCTGCATATTATATCTTTTCCTTAGCATCTTAACATCCTTTGCCTTGCAGCCGATGCACAACCCAACCTGCGTGTCAGAGAACCCGCGGCTCTTGGCCTTGAGCAGGAGCTGGGCAGGCAGGTTATTTACTGTGTGCTGTTTCAGGCTCTTTTCAGTATTGACTATGTTCTGTATCTTGTGAAGGAACCACTTGTCTATCCTTGAAAGGCTGTGGATCCTATCGATGCCATAGCCCATGCGGATAGCGTCAGCGACAGCAAATATCCTCTCATCTGTCGGGTTCTTCAGCTCCTCGTCTATGCGGCTGCGGCCAAAGCTTTCTTTGCCGTTGGCGACAATGCCATTCATCCCGATATCCAGCATCCTTAACGCTTTCTGGAGCGCCTCTTCAAACTTCCGGCCGATGGCCATCACTTCCCCTACGGACATCATGCTCGAGCCAATCCTCTTTGACACCTTGACAAACTTTTTCAGGTCCCACCTGGGTATCTTTACGACGATATAGTCAAGTGCCGGTTCGAAGCATGCGGTCGTCACCTTTGTTATCGAGTTTCTCAGCTCAGGAAGCGAATATCCGAGCGCAAGCTTTGCAGCTATGAACGCAAGGGGATAGCCTGTTGCCTTCGACGCAAGCGCAGAGCTTCTCGAGAGCCTTGCATTGACCTCTATTATCCTGTAGTCCTCTGATATAGGGTCAAGGGCGAACTGGATGTTGCACTCACCGATTATCCCAAGGTGCCTGACCGCCCTTATCGATATCTCCCTTAGCTTATGGTACTCTCTGTTGCTGAGTGTCTGGCTCGGAGCGACAACTATGCTCTCGCCGGTATGTATTCCCATGGGATCGAAATTTTCCATGTTGCAGACAGTCACGCAGTTATCATCTTTGTCCCTGACAACCTCATACTCGATCTCTTTCCAGCCATGGAGGTATTCCTCTATAAGGATCTGGCCTGTATAAGAAAAAGCCTTGTCAGCAATAGCCTTGAGCTCTTTTTCTGAATATGCAATCCCTGAGCCAAGGCCGCCCAGGGCATAGGCTATCCTGACCATGACTGGGTATCCGATCTTTTTTGCTGCCCTGACCGCCTCTCTTTTTGTTGCAACTGCCCTGCTCACAGGAACCTTCAAGCTTATCTCATTAAGCTTCTTGACAAAAAGGTCCCTGTCTTCTGTGTCAACGATGGCCCTGACTGGAGTTCCAAGGACTTTCACATTGTATCTTTTAAAGACACCCTTTTTTTCCAGCTCAACCCCGCAGTTAAGCGCAGTCTGGCCGCCGAAGCTGAGCAGGATGCTGTCAGGCTTTTCCTTCCTTATCACCCTCTCGACAAAATAAGGGTTGACAGGGAGGAAATAGACCTTGTGCGCAAGATAGTCTGATGTCTGGATTGTCGCGATGTTCGGGTTTATGAGGATGACCTTTATGCCCTCTTCCTTAAGCGCCTTTATGGCCTGGCTGCCCGAGTAATCGAACTCACCAGCTTCGCCTATCTTGAGCGCCCCGCTCCCGAGCACCATGACCTTTCTTGCTTTCCTGCTCATCTTCGTCTTGTTTTTTCCTCTTCCTTGGCCTTTGTCCATATCCTGTGCGCCTCATCCTTTGTGACGGTCCTTCCTTCATTAAGATACGGCTTTCTCCAGGCAAGCTTCGCTTTGACAGTCTCAATTACATCTTTTGTTGTAAAGAGATTCTCATTTTCAGCGATCATGCATGCATGGCCCCAGTCCAGCAGCACATCTCCCAGTTCTTCCTTAAGGTTGTCATAATCCTCTTTCTCAACAGCCTCAATCGCTTCGTCCGCTTCAGTCCTTAGCTCTACACAGTATCCTTTTAATCCCCTTTTTTTGGTCCAGGGGTCATACTTCAGGCTTTTTCTTATTAGTTCTATCAATTCCTCAAACGACTGCCTCATCTTATCATCTCTATGAACTTATCAAACAAAAACCCTGTATCAAGCGGGCCCGGGCATGCCTCTGGATGGAACTGGACTGAAAAAAATGGCTTTGAGATATGCCTTATCCCTTCGTTGGTGTTGTCATTGGCGTTTGTGAACCATCCCTTCCATCCCCTCGGCAGGCTCTTTGTGTCAACTGCAAAACCGTGGTTCTGGCTCGTAATATAGCATCTGCCTGTTTCAGTATCTATGCAAGGCTGGTTCTGGCTCCTGTGGCCGTACTTGAGCTTGTAAGTATCTGCTCCGGCTGCAAGTGCCAGCAGCTGGTTTCCGAGGCAGATGCCCATTATGGGGATGTTTTTCTGCATGGCTGATCTTATGCTATCGATCGTGGCCTTGCACATCTTGGGGTCTCCTGGCCCGTTCGATATGAACAGCCCGTCAAACCTTTCCTTTGAGATATCATGGTCCCAGGGCACTGCCATCACAGAGACGCCCCTTCTCACAAGGCATCTTATTATGTTGTTCTTGGCTCCGCAGTCCAGAAGCAACACCCTTTTCTTCCCGTTGCCATGCACAGCCGGCCTTTTCGTCGATACTGCTGCGACAAGGTTTTCCTTGTTCGGGTCATATAGTCCGATATCTTCCTTAAAGATAATCCTGCCCAGCATGACGCCCTTTTCCCTGAGTTTTTTTGTAAGTGCCCTTGTATCTATCCCGCACAGCGCTGGTATTTTGTGCATGATAAGCCATTCTGATAATGACATAGACGAGTTCCAGTGGCTGTAAGCCCTTGAATAGTCTGATACGATAAGGGCTGTAACCTGTATCCTGTCTGATTCAAAGTTTTCTGATATGCTGCTTTTTTCCCTGTTTCCGGGCACGCCGTAGTTGCCGATCAAAGGGTATGTCAATGTTAGGATCTGGCCTTTATAAGAAGGGTCTGTCAGGGATTCAGGATAGCCGACCATGCCTGTGTTGAAAACGACCTCTCCTGCAGCAGGCTTTTCATAGCCGAATGAGAATCCTTCAAATGAGCTGCCATCCTCAAGAACCAGTGTGCCTTTCTGCTCATTTCCCCCCATATTAAAATTAAAGGAAAGTGATGCGGTGTTTAAATATTTTGTTGTTATATATAATATCTATGGCTGATTTCACTTAAACCTGTTGTTCTGGACCATCCATCTAAAAATCACAGGCCAGCAATTATCCTTGTCATATCTATCTGTATTTGATTTTGGTGAAGAATATAACCCAAGGTGACCAACACTTTTATTGTGCAGGTGCATCTGCTTTTCTTCTGGAGTGCCTATGTGCTTAAATATCTCAACAGCGGTTTCTGGCGGGCTGATAGGATCATTCCCTGTATATTCACATACCGGGATCCGGATCCTTGAGAAATCCTTGTCTTTTATGACACGGGCTTCAAGGCCGTATTTAAAAAAAGATACCAGGTCGCGGTATAACCCGCCTGGGATATCCCTGTCGCAGTCTTTATCCATCAGGCTCCTGAAGGTAATATCTCTCCAGGGATTATAAGTGCCTTTGATTATCTTTCGATACATGTTAATATTCTTTCCGCCTGAAAAATAAGCCGGATCCTCAAAGATCCTCCAGAAAAAAGCCATCCATCTTGCAGGCATCCTGTTCCCGCTCGCTTCCAGGAAATCATCCACATCTTCCACTGAGATGTTACCTACCATCCTTTTTAGATAATTATCACCCACTGTTGGATCAAAGGAAGAGGCAACCCTTACAAGGGTGTTTGCATCATCAGGTTCTGCTGCCAGGCCCCAGGTGACAAAATATCCCTGCTGGCAGATGCCAATCTTGTGCGGAGGCATACCGAACTCTTTTCTGATGAATTCAGATATATTGTGCTGTGTCTGCTCATATTCACGTGCACCATGATCCAGTATGCCATCGTGTGCAGACTTGAACTCTGCAATCATTACAGGCCCAAGACCGTTTTTGATTGCAGCCCTTGCAAGGCTGCTCTCTTTTTCAGGTTCAAATCTTGAATTGTAATCAGCAAGCACAGCACTTCTGCCTGTAAATGCTACATAGATTACAGTTGGTTCATCAGATACTCCAAGTTCTTTTTTATCATCAGGATAGCATAATATAAGGTTTGCATGCTCATCTTCCCAGATAGTATCGTGCGGCAGCGACATTGCCATCGGCTCAATATGTTCTGTTGAATACTTAATGAGATCATTGGCTGCTCTCATCTGCCACTCTGCCACCTCCTTCATCCTTCTGTGTATGTCAGATAATCTCCTTACCTGTCTTGCAGCATCTGTCATATATAATGAGTTGAAGATGCTGGCCCACCCTTCACAGAATGTTTCATAACCTTTTTGAATATAATCCGTCCATGAGCTAAGATTATCCAGCAGGCGTTCCTGCAATTTAGCAGCAAGGTTAATAGCAGGATAGCACAGTTCCTGCATGGTTATCATGCTTTCGAGGCTTTCGAATCTTTTAGCCCAGAGTTCACCGCTGTTCATTTTCTGCTGTCTTAGTTTGTTCTTGCCCTGTGCCCTGATAGAATTATTAACGATAGCTAATATATAAAAAAGTTTCGTTGTATTTTGCGGTCTCTACTACACAATAGAAAAATTTTTATTTAATTGCTGATATTCTACATCTATTAGGCAGGCGGCATGGGTTTTCGGCTGATGAGATAGTTGCCTGCCATGTTGGGGACGTTATGTGCGGAATAATAGGCGTGTGGTCAGACAGCTCGGATAAATGCCTGGAACTGCTTATAAGGGGAGTGCACTATAACAAGAGAAGGGGCAAAGACAGTGTAGCTGCCCTGCTGATAAACCCGGCTACAGGGCAGGTGTACAGGGAGCAGATAACCGAGAAACCAAGGGATTCTGATTATGTGGCGATGCACAAGGCCTTTAAGGAAAAGACACATGATGTCGGTGCTGTCGTGGGCCTGGGCCAGAGCCGTTATATGACAGAGGGCAATGTAGGGCCTGAAAATATCCAGCCCCTCAGGATTGGGACAACCCACATATCGCATAACGGCCAGATTGATGTGGACAGCATCAGGGGAAATCTGACCTATACAAGCGATTCAACAGCGACAACAGATACCAGGCCCCTTGGTGAGCTGCTGGTGCAGAAACTCAATGAGACAGGCAACAAATGGGAGGCTGTAGAGTACCTGATGAGGAACGTCAGTGGCGCATTCTCATGCATTGTCTGGGACGGCAAAGAGATGTATGCCTTCAGGGACCCACTTGGTTTCAGACCTTTACGGTACGGCATCAACAAAAATACTATCGTCGTAAACTCTGAAGATGGGCTCTTTAAGCAGCTTGATGACGGGCTGTCATATGATATCCACAATGTCACGCCGGGTGGGATGATAGTGCTACATCCCAATGGTCAGGTCGAATCTAAGCAGCTTGTCAGTGGAGTGATAGCAAAATCCTGCTTCTTCGAATTGATATATTTCTCAGACAGCTATTCCAGGCCAGACACGTTTTATTCAGACGGGCCCGGGAGCAGGATGACCAATCAAATGATTAGGCATGATATCGTGAACCATTTTGTTGACTTCTACGGGAATGTTTTCCGCGGCGAGAGGGTGGTTTCAGTCCCAAGGTCAGGGAATTCCTATTCCCAGGCACTGTCCCTGCGTCTTGGTATTATCAGCTCTGATGATATGAGGAAAAAGACAGACATAATCAAACATGAGGAGGCAGAGGACAGGAATTTCCTGAAGCTCCTGGGCGAAAGGACCCTGAATTTCAGCTATGACTGGGACAGCCTTGTACGCATGATCGTTGATTCGACAGAAGACAGTATAATGCGAGGCGATGCAAGTACGAGATATGCCTATGATGCAAACAGGATGGGTGTCCGGGAGCTATGGATAAATGTGTTTAGTCCTGCGAACTTGTTCAGCTGTATCTATGGTGTTGCCACACCTACTGATCAGGAGCTGATTGCCCATGCCCTAGTCGAGGACGGAACCATAAGCTACGACAGGTCTCGCGGGGTCAGCTATGATGTCAATGCTGTAAATAAGGGAGTGGCAAATATCCTGAGAAAGAATGTTCTGAAGCGGTATGGTATGAAGATCGATAATGTTTATGTCAGATACCCTCCCTTAGAGGAATTCAAGACATGGCTTCCTGGTGATGATTATTGTTTTGCATGCATCGATGGCCTCTATCCCACAAGAAACTGACTGTCACCCCTCCTCAATACTAGGAAAACTTTTAATAGCTATTGTTTTTATTTACTTTCGGTGCACTTAAATGGCTATGTTTGGCTTTTTAAAGAAAAAAGGGGGGAAATCGAAGGAACAGGTCCCTAGTGCTCCGGATGCACCGCCTCCGGCGATGCAGGCACCGGGCTCGCAGGGCCAGCAGTTCCCTGATATGCCTTCTCTGGATATTCCTAATATCAAGCTACCGGACGAGCAGCAACCATCTCCTGCAGGCCAACCGCAGATGCCCCCCCTTCAAGGTGGGCAGCCACAGGATATGAATGTGGGTACTTATATGCCTAAAGGCAGGGCACAGCCCTTTCCGAAAGATTTTGCTGATGATATTCCTGATCTCCCTAAATTTTCTGATGAGGATATGTCATCTCCTGATACAGGTGGTTCGGGAGATGACGAGGACCTGTTCTTTCAAAAGCCTGATGCTCAGGAGGAAGAATCAAAGCCCAGCAATGATGTCCCGCCTGTTAAGCCGGTCGATTTTGATAACATCAAACTAAAAAGAGATTCAGATGCGGGAAAAGAGGATGACCTGCTTCAGGAACCTGACTCAGGGCAGGATGCTACAACACTGCCGGGGTTCATGGATGATTCGTCAGGCGGCGGCATGCAGGAACCAACTCCCGAGCCTGACCAAGAGCCGGCTCTTAAGCCGGTGGAAGAGCCAGCGCCGGAGACTATCGAAGAG
The DNA here is from genome assembly GCA_964590935.1 of uncultured Methanosarcinales archaeon. Lineage (GTDB taxonomy): Archaea > Nanobdellota > Nanobdellia > Woesearchaeales > DSVV01 > CAYXZQ01. The sequence goes on along the minus strand of CAZPXC010000035.1, from coordinate 1,199 downwards.
CCTGATGCAGAGGAGAAAGAAGAGCCGGTCCCAGAGTCAATGGAAGAGCCAGTCCCTGAACCTGTGGAGGAGCCAGCTCCAGAGCCTTCACATGAAGTGTCCTATTTTGACGGCCTCAACCAGGAAGTCGAGCCGCCCAAGGATACAGAGGGCGGAGAGCGGCCTATTAGGGAGGAGATTGCAAGCGCTGCTTTATCAAAAAGGATAATCAATGACTCAATGTTCATCAGCCTGGACGATTTCAGGGAAGTGGTGGATCTTATAAACAACCTTGGCAGTGAGTCCAAGATGGCTGATGAGACCCTGCTACGCGTAAAGGACATTACCATAAGCAAGGAGAAGGTCTATGATAAATGGCAGGATGATATGGAGGAGGTTGAAAAAGAGCTTATCCAGCTGGATAAGTTATTATTCAAATTATAGGTGATAAAATGGAACCCTCAGAAGTAACCGGGAGAGCGATCTTTGTAAAGCTGAGCGAATACAAGGACATACTTGAGCTGATGCATGCCCTGAAAGACAAGCTCGACCAGGCGAAGTCAACCCTTGAAAAGATCAAAAGCCTGAAGACAGAGGAGGACACTGAGCTTGAGCTGTGGCAGAACAGCATCGGCGAGATCGACAGGAAGATTGATTACATAGACAGAGCACTGTTCGAGCCTGAATCACGGGTGTAAAATGGCTGAAAAGCTTGACAATAGCGAGATTTTTTACGTTAGCATCGGAAATGCCAGCCCCCTGAGAAAGGGGATACTTGAGGCATCTAAGAAGATAATAGAATGCCTGCACAGGTATGAGAAGTTCAAGAGAGTAAGGGCTGAGAGGATAAGGGCCTCAGAAGAGCTTACCTCGCTTGTCAAGGAGCTCAGCGAGCTTGCATCACAGATAAAGATTGACCTGCCAAAGGTCAAGCTTCCTGCAAGGAAGAAGTCAGGAAAAAAGGAAAAGAAAGAATCCATCGAGGAACCTGACAAGAGCGATGACGAGCTGCATAAGCTTGAGGCGGCGATCAAGCAGATCGAGTCCAGGCTTGGCAGTATGAAATAATTCTGTAGATTTTTTATTTGCCGACGGTTTTGATTATAATTTCATCCTTTTTTTCTTGCCAATGTTCTTTCATTTCATCAACCAAATCCTTTTTAGAAAAAACTTGGGTGTACCAAGAAGAACTTTCTTCAGAATCAGATTCACTCAAATCT
>CAZPXC010000034.1:12530-17631 GCA_964590935.1 uncultured Methanosarcinales archaeon | reverse complement strand
CAGTGCCGTGTTTAAGCGGGCTTGCAGCCAGTGAATGAAAAGATTTCTTTTGCACTATCAGAAAAATATCAACATTACATCACCATATCAAAGCCGAACCAGCCGCCTGTGGATGGAAAAATTTCTCATGCACATTCAAAAAATCAATATAAGAATCATCTGAATACTATTTCAGGAACAGTTTCTTATAACCGAATTTTCTTAATTTACCCTCAATGTCAGAATATGTTTTCCCGCAGATCATCCCTCCTGCGGTAAATCCTGCCTGCGTTATCTCAGCAAGGCAGAAATCAGGCATCTTGAAATCATCTTTCTCATCCAGGTTTGAAAATTCAAAATCCACGATGACAAGCCCGAGCAATTCATCCTGGAAAACATCAACCTCAGCGGTTCTTCCCTCATGGCTGTAATAATATCTTATCTTATGCACCCGTTTGCCGTCAAGCTGGCGGTTCAGGTTGTCGAATTCAGTCTCAGTAAGGATTATCGTCTGTTCCTCGAAGTGTGATGCATCGCCTTCATTTACAGGCTCTTTTTTGGTAAGTTCATACCTGTCGCCGTTTTTCCTCAGCCTTATCTTCGGATGCACACTGCTCTTTGGTATGTAGACATCGATTATCTCCTTGGACCTGCAGCTTTTCAGGTTTTCAGGGAGTTTTTTTGCCAGGTATGTCTTTTCCAGTTCGATCATCACTTTGGAGAGAATTAGCAGGCCATTATAAAATTTTCTTTTTCGATCCGGAACTGTTTTTGTGCTGGAGAGCGGTGTTCTCATGCACCAAATATTCATAAGTTTGCCTACTATAAAATAGTAATAAATATATAGATATCATTATCTACCTGGGCAAAGCAGGCAAAAGATGTTAATGATGAGCAAAATAAGTGATTTTGAAAGAGGAAGGATAGCAAAAGACCCATATCGGGGTGAGCTTGAGTATAGGCTTGGGATGGTCAGGAAGGAATTAAGAAAAGTATGGCATGCGCAGATGACTGTAGTGATGGAGAAAATGGAAGATTCCATGTTCAGCTACCTGTTTGACAAGCCGTTGCACGAGAGAGTCCTTGAGTTTTTCAGTAAGAAAATCAGCGATATAAGAGGAAAACCCGGAAAAAAAGAGAGGCTGGCTATGAAGAAAAAGGAACACGATGAAGAACTGTTAAAGGTTTATGGTGCGTGGGAGAGGATGTTCTGTGACCAAGCAGCGAGAATAACTGCAAGGCTGCTGGATTATTACATATTGGAGCCGGTTCACCCTGTGTCCCATCCGGGATTAACACCTGAGATATACGCGCCGCATGGGGGTTTTGTTTACAGGTTCAGCCTGGTTTTAAAGGAAGGAAACGAGGATGGTGAAAGTGCCCAACATATAATCAATGTAAAGGGAGAAAAGCTTGAAAAGTCTGTCGATGAGTTGGTTGAGCAGGGTGTTAGCTCTATAGTAAACCGGTTTATATACAGGTCATGTGACCATATGGGCTCAGACGATGTTGTGAGGGGTGCGTGCATAAGGTATTTTATAGATATCGCTGGTGTAGATTCAAGCTGCAGAGATATACTCCGTTTGGGGAGATGGTATCTGGAAATCAATTACGAGAATGATTTTCTTGAGCTGGGTGAAACCAACTATTGAGCATCAGCCAGAATCATTCACCAAGGCATGCCAGAACCATGAGGAAGCACCATTACCGGAAAGTGTCCTTTATTCCCCGAATCTATACCCCTTGTTCTCAAGGATCCTAAAAGGGTACCCTCTCAGGTCCTCCTCCCCGACCTTTGCATTCAGTTTTTCAAGCACCTTATGAAGATACCTCTTGCCGTCTTTGGGGTTTTCAAAATGGGATGTTGTCTCCAGCTCGATATATGAACCCAGGTTTCTGACATCATCAATCACGATCTCTGTGTCATCAAGCATCCATGTGGACCTTACTTTCTCTACGACAACAGCCTCTTTCATGTCTAAACTATGAAATATCTTTTTCATCGCCTCAACATTACCGACCTTTGATTCAAACTCATCGCAATAGTCTGTCTTTCTGGCATTTTCAGGGTAAAAGTGCTTGTAGTTTACAAAGAAGCCTTTTTGTGACTCCCTTAATCTCAGCCACTCAAACGGGAACTTTACATCCAGGAAGTCTCTTTGTATTGGCACGAAATATGTGTCCTTCTGGAACACGTCCTTTGACACCAGTTTAGCGTTCTTATTGAGGAATCTCTTTACATCTTCCGGATTCTTCAACGGCAGCTTTATCTCAATCTCTATATCCTGGTTTGCCATGGTGATACTGTAAAAGGCCAGGCGCTTAAATTGTTTTTGGTTGGCACGTTAGAAGCTAAAAAGAGCACTGTTTGACTTAACCACCAGGTGTTTTTCACCTTATCGTCATTATGCATGTGCCCTGGACAAATCTTATGTTCTTATCCCTGCAGTATTCGGCAGCCTTCTCTGACTCTGACCCTGGCTGCATCCATATCCTGTCGATGCCGAGTTCTGCTGCCTCATTGACAATAGCTTCAGTCACTTCTGGCGGGACGACAGTGATAACGACATCCGGCCTGACAGGCAGCTCTTTTAATGAACTGTAGCATCTTATGCTGTCGTCTATGTTGTCAATGTTCGGGTTGACAGGATAGACCTTGTATCCGGCATTCTTCAGGTACATAAAGACCCTATGCCCGTATTTTTCAGGGTTTCTTGAGACGCCGACTACTGCAAAGGTGTTTTCTCTCTTTAAAAAATCCTGGACTTGGCCCATCAGTGAGACTTTATCCTTATTCTTTTAATATTTTTACTATTTATGCAGGTCAGTTTTCGATTGACTAAATCCAAGCATTTACAAATACCTTCAGAAAACAGGGATACTCTCTGCCAGCTGTCTATATCATACCCGAGAGTCTTGGTTGGCTTGAGCAAATGTGCTATTATTTCTTCTTTAATCTCATGATCATGTCCACAAATGCAAGAATTACTCCTATCCCCATCAGGCTGTAGCCGACGATTCTCTCATCGCCAAAAATCATCCCTGCCAGGATAAACCCGAAAGCAAGACCTGTCAGCGGGGTAAGTTTTGCCCTTCTTTTTTTAAAAACAAACATGAGCAGGGCTATGACAGCCAGGACGATTATCGATATGGCGATGTAGACCTGTGCTGCATTCATATTTATAATTTAAGTTAACTGGTCTATTTAAATGTGATGGATTACAGGGCTCTGGATTCATTTAATTTAAGGTCCTGTTTCACAACCATTGTTTATTATATTCACTTAAAAGTAAAGATTTAAAAAAATGCTGCTGTTTTCTATTGTTATGGGCAGATATTTCAGGTCACTTGCCGAGATGATAAATCATTGTGATGATTATGAAAGAAAGGGGGCTGTGATTCTGGAACTGGGTAAGCTGCCGGATGATGCTACAGAGCCGAGAGCGTACTTACAGGATATTGTCCGAGAGGTCAGGGTTACAGATCTTATCGCAGACCCTTATCAAATTACCGATGTCTAGGGTTTATCAGATGAGGAATATAAAAAAGCAACAACAGAATTTTATTTAAAAAATCAAAAAGAAAACAAGCCGATACTTATTGGTGCAGAATTGAGAGCAGTAGAAGATTCAGAGGGGGTATACATCCTTGAAAGATGCGAGGGTTTTGAAGAATTATATGTATTTACTTTCTGTAAGACAGTGCCTTATATAAAACAGGCGCTGTGCGCACGATTGCTGGTACTTGGAATAAACCAAGATGCAACTATCACGATGAATGTGAATCTTTTACTTTATTTTACATATGATCCAAGCAACATAATAGAGCATCCTACAACAGAATATGGCTCCCTGTATGCTTTATCAGAGTATATGACACAGTTGGCAACTAATTTTTCACATAGGTGTGCAATAATGTCGTATTTAAGGGACCAGAGAAGAAGTGGGGATGTAGCGGATACTATGTCAAACAGTGGAATTGTTCCTGATGGATCAGGCGACCAAAGATAGGATAGCCCAGTACAATAACCCGACAGTGGGCAGTTATCTTTAAATAATACATTACTATCCCTAATCATATGGATGTAAAAGAAGCGATAAGGCAGAGAAGAAGCGTAAGACGATATGAAGATAAGGCACTGTCTGATGACATTATCAGGGAACTCGTCGATGCCGCAAGGTTGGCCCCTTCAGGCAACAATGCGCAGCCCTCAAGATTTCTGGTCGTAAGTGATGAGAAGACAAAATCAGTATTAAGGGAGAATAAGGTCTTTGTCCAGGATTTTGTATGCAAGGCTCCTGCAATCATCGTGTGTTGTGCAGACCCGAATGCATACAGGAAGAATATCAGGGGGATAGACAACACAGATGAGGTTCGCGCAATAAGGGACCTGTCGATAGCATCCTCTTTCATGGTCCTGAGGGCTACAGATCTGGGCCTTGGAACCTGCTATGTCGGATGGGTCGACGAGAAGAAGATAAAGGAAACACTAAATATCCCCGGAGAATACCTGGTCCCGTATGTGATATCTGTGGGTTATCCTGCTGAGCAGCCAAGACCCACATCAAGGAAAGGAACAGACGAGATTATGTTATAGATTATCTTAAAAGAGATTCTACCAGTTGTTTATCTCGATTTCGACCTTCCTTGTCCAGTTCTGGACGATCTCCAGTATCGTCTTTCTCAGCGTCGGCTTGTCAAGTATATGGTAGACATAGAGATAACCGCCGCCATCGATATTCTGCTGCCTCTGGTCTGTCATGCCTTTCTCATTGAGCTTTTTCATGGCTTTTTGGGCTGTGGACAGCCCTATGGCGAGCTTTTTTGAGATATCCCTTGTGCTGAGCCAGCTCTCGTTGTTCCTGATGAGGTATTCAAATATCCTGAACTCCAGTTTAGTAAGGCTCAGGCTGCACCTTATTATCTCGCCAAGGTCAAATTTCTTGCACGCAAAGTCGATCATCTGTGGGATAGCTGGTTGTGCTGCTGTTTTATAAAGGTTGTTGTGATTTAGGCTTCATCCAAAAAACAGGTTAGCATCAATATTGGCAGGAGTGAAAATATACAGTATACTTCAAATGTGGCTGATTGAAAAAATCCAGCCACCCATGGCTTCGACGGT
>CAZPXC010000034.1:0-12520 GCA_964590935.1 uncultured Methanosarcinales archaeon | reverse complement strand
AGCCATGTTTTTTCCGATTTTTAAAAACATAGCTTTCATTTGTCTCCAGCGCTTAAAAAATTATATAAATATCTGCTATACCACAGCAGGCTATGCCTAAGAAAGTCATCATCGCGTCTCAGAATCCTGTCAAGATCAATGCTGTAAAGGCTGCTTTTAAAATGGTTTTTCCTTCGGACAGGTTTGAATTTAAGGGGGTTTCAGTCTCCTCAGGTGTCAAGGACCAGCCGGACAGCAGCAGAGAGACCAAGACCGGAGCGATGAACAGGGCCAATAATGCAAAAGAAGAATATAAAGATGCATGCCTATGGGTCGGAGTAGAGGGCGGCATCGAAAAGATTGGTGATGATATGGAGTCTTTTGCATGGGTTTATATCATATCAGACAACCTTAGCGGAAAAGCGAGGACCGGAACATTCTTCCTGCCAAGGAAGATAGCCAAGCTGATCGATGCAGGAGAAGAATTTGGAGAAGCGGTTGATTCTCTCTTTGGGCTTGTAAATTCAAAACAGGAAAACGGCGCTGTCGGAATACTGACAGGAAACCTGATGGACAGGACCAGTTATTATAGAGATGCAGTAATTCTTGCATTGATTCCATTTAAAAATACAGATATATACTAGATTATGCTGAAAAATAGGCAAAAACCCAGTGTTTTTTCTATCAATATTGAACAAAATCTAGCCACACTGGACATTCTGTCATAAAATATTTATTAAATAATATATTCCAAAACATCGAAAAGTATATAAATAAGCTTAATCCGATTATACAAGATATTGTGTCTATGTGACTAAGAAACCCCAATATATTGTGTAAATAACCAAAAAGGAGTGATAACAATGAAATGCCCATACTGCAATTCGAGCGAGACCAAGGTAGTTGACAAGAGGGATGCTACTGAGATAAGCAGCACCAGGAGAAGAAGGGAGTGTCTCAAGTGCGGCAAGCGCTTCACTACGTATGAGAAGATCGATGCCCCTGAGCTGGAAGTGCTGAAGAATGACGGCAGGAAAGAGCCTTTTGATATTGAAAAGATCAGGACAGGTGTCATGAAGGCGCTTGAAAAACGGCCTGTTTCAGAGGAAAAGATAGCTGAGCTTCTTGATGATGTTGAAAAGGAAGTAAGGTGCATGAAAGAGAGACCTGTGCCGACAAAGCTCATCGGAGACCTTGTTGTCCGGGAGCTGAAGAGGACTGATGATGTCGCGTACATAAGGTTTACCTCTGTCTACAGGGCATTTCAGGATGCGAAATCCTTCAAGAAAGAGGTTGAGAAGCTTGAAAAGAACGGAAAGTCTGACATCAACCTTTCAGAAGGCTGCAAGATAAAGACAATAAAAAAGCGCGATGGCAGGGTTGTTGAGTTTGCGCCTGAGAAGATCTCACATGCGATCTTTGCAGCGGCAAGTTCCATCGGCGGAAAAGACAGGAGCATGGCAGATAGCCTGGCAAAGGATGTTGTCAGGATAATCGAGCAGAAATATGACAATACGAATATTCCTGATGTCGAGAGTGTGCAGGATGCTGTGGAAAAGGTGCTTGTGGAGAACGGCCATTACCAGACATCCAAGGCCTATATCCTGTACAGGGAGCAGCACAGGAAGGTCAGGGAGACAAAGGACATGTTCCTTGATGTAAACAAGACCATAGAGGGCTATATGGATAAGCTGGACTGGCGGGTCAAGGAGAACAGCAATGAGCAGTTCTCGTTCTCAGGGCTCCTCCTATACACATCCGGCAAGATCATATCGAACTATGCCCTCAACAACATATACACCCCTGCTGTCAAGGAAGCGCACCTGAAGGGATATCTTCATATCCATGACCTCTCCCAGGGGTTTATCGGCTACTGCGCCGGCTGGTCGCTGAAAAACCTCCTTATAAAGGGCTTTGGCGGCATCCCAGGGAAGGTAGACTGCCTGGCTGCAAAGCACATGGGCACAGTGGTGCACCAGATGGTAAACTACATCGGCTGCCTGCAGATGGAGTTTGCAGGGGCCCAGGCGTTCTCGTCAGTGGACACCCTGCTTGCGCCTTTTGTCCGCGCTGACAACATGACATACAAACAGGTCAAGCAGGCAATGCAGCAGCTTGTGTTCTCCCTGAACATACCCTCGAGATGGGGCTCCCAGTACCCGTTTTCAAACCTTACGTTTGACTGGACAGTGCCGGATGACATGAGGGATGAGAAGGCTATTGTCGGCGGAAAGAGGATGGACTATACATACGGCGACCTGCAGCCTGAGATGGACATAATCAATAAGGCATTTATCGAGGTGATGCTGGATGGTGATGCAAAGGGCCGTATATTCTCGTTTCCCATCCCGACCTATAACCTGACCAGGGACTTCAACTGGGACAGCCTGAATGCAAAGATGCTGTTTGAGCTTACTGCCAAGTACGGCATGCCATATTTCCAGAACTATGTCGGCTCAAGCCTTGACCCAAGCTCAGTAAGGGCGATGTGCTGCCGCCTTAACCTTAACACTGCTGAGCTCATGAGCAGGCCTGGCAACATGTGGGGGCCGGGTGACAGCACAGGCTCAGTAGGGGTGATGACCCTTAACCTTAACAGGCTTGGCTACGAGGCAAAAGACAGGGACGAGTTCTTTGAGCTTATCAACAAATATATGAGACTCTCAAGGGACGCGCTGGAGACCAAGCGCAGGATCGTTGAGAAGAACCTGAAAAACGGCCTGATGCCCTACACAAAGCGATACTTGGGGACTTTCAGGAACCATTTCTCGACAATAGGCCTGTGCGGCATGCATGAGGCAAGCCTCAACCTCATAGGGAAGGGCATCAACACTAAGGAGGGCAAGCAGCTTGCCATAGATACCCTGAATATTATGCGAAAAACCTGCCTTGAGTTCCAGAAGGAGACAGGCAACCTGTATAACCTTGAGGCGACACCCGCAGAATCCACATCATACAGGTTTGCCAGGCTCGACAAGAAGTACCACCCGGATATAATCACTTCGGGCGAGGCCGAGCCTTTCCTGACCAACTCTACCCAGTATCCTGTGGGCAAGACAGATGACGCTGTCGAGGCTCTGATGCACCAGAACGACATACAGTCCCTCTACACCGGCGGCACAATATTCCATACGTTCCTCGGAGAGGCTGTATCCAGCGGGGAATCATGCAAGAGGCTGGTGCAGAAGATTGCCTATAACACGACGCTCCCGTATTTTTCAATAACGCCGACGTTCAGCATCTGCAAGAGCCATGGATACATAAAAGGGGAGCATTTCAAGTGCCCTGAATGCGGCAAAGAGACCGAGGTATACTCCAGGATTGTGGGTTATTACAGGCCTGTCAAGAACTGGAACGAGGGAAAACAGGAAGAGTACAAGTTCAGGAAGGAGTATGATGAGAAAAAGTCCATGTCGCATGTCCTGCCCGGAGAACTGATGGCTGTCGGTTCAGATGTTAAGAAGGGAAAAGCGAGCGGTTGATGATCAAAGGAAGATGATATCCAGCTATAAGTTTTTCATGACACCCATGTGTCCCAACTGCGGCGAGATCGCGGAATTTCTCGATACCATCGAGCTCAAGGGCGAGAAGATCGACGCGACCACCGACGAGGGGCTTGAGGAGTCACGAAAATACAGGGTGATGGGAGTTCCCCTGATGATCTTTTTTGACAAGGACAAGAAAGAGGTCAACAGGGCGACAAGCATTGACGAGATCAAGAAGCTTCTGGAGAACAAGAGCCTTCTTGACCTGTAGGCTTTATTTATAGCTATCTATGAGATGGCTTATAAATAAAACCTGTCAGGATTTTTATCCGGATGCCTTGGTTAGCGATAAGACTGCAGGGGAACAGGTATACGACCGATAGAAAATGCTGCCGATAAAAGGTCTTGAGAAGATGTCATTGATAGATTTCCCGCCCTATCAGAGCTGTGTCGTCTTTGTCGGCGGCTGCAACTTCCGGTGCCCTTACTGCCAGAACAAGGACCTCGTGATCGGGTTTGAAGAGAAGCCTGATATGGATGAGGAAGAGTTCTTCAAATTTCTCATGGACAGGAAAAAATGGCTGGATGCCGTGGCTATCACAGGCGGCGAGCCGACACTTTACCCTGAGCTGGCGGGATTTATCGAAAAGATCCAGGCAAGAGGGTTCAAGGTCAAGCTTGACACCAACGGGAGCAACCCTGAGCTACTGAAGAAACTGGTTGACAACAGCCTTGTTGATTATGTCGCCATGGACATCAAGGCCCCGCTTGAAAAATATGAGCTGGCTGCAGACAGCAATGTTGACAAGGATAAGATACAGCAAAGCGTTGAGCTCCTGCTCTCGGGCAATGTCGATTATGAGTTCAGGACGACAGTTGTCCCTGATTTCTTTGCCGAGGATGATGCGCATGCCATAGGAAAATGGCTGAAGAACTGCAAGAGATATGTGCTGCAGCAGTTCCGAAATGATATGGGCACCCTCAACCCAGCCTATATGAGCGCCAGGAAATATCCCAAGGATGACCTTTTCTTTTTCCAGAAGATACTCAAGCAGTATATCAACGATGTCCAGATCAGGGGTATCTGACCTGTTCGGATGGTTCATAAAAGGGAAGTATCAGTCAAATTCGTCTGCTAGTTTTATAAAGACTGCATTTGTCCAGCCAAATCCTTTTTGGGTCGGATACCTCCCGTCTTTTCCTCTGTCTACTGTTAAGACATTGTATTTTTCCCAGAATGTTCCTGTTTTTTCATAGACTTTTTTGTTCATATCCAGCCACTTTATTGCCAGTCTTCTGGCATCGTCTCTAAATCCGTAATCTGATAACCCTCTGATGACGATCCATTGCTGGTTTGGCCATCCGTTCGGATAATCCCATTGCCTAAATGTTTTTGAAAGATCATTCTTTTGAGTATTGGCAAGCCCTCCGGCACGTTCAAAGACAGGGAGATTATCTTTCAGTTTCTTAGCCTGTTTTTTTGTTGCGAGCCCGGACCAAAGAGGATAAAAGCCGGCAAGAGAAAAAAAACCGCTTTGCTTCTTGTTCTTATAATCATAATCAAAATAAAACCCTTTTTTATCGTTCCACATAAGATTATTCATATCATCTTTTCTTTTTTTAGAGTCGGCAGAATATTTTTTAGCTTTGGTCTTATCCCCTAAAATTTTGTAGATTTTCAAAAGGTCAGTCTCGTATTTATATAATAGGCAATTGAGGTCAATAGGGAGAAGATCCATGCATCTTTCAAAAAAACGTGATGTCATATCCCAGCCCGATTCATGTTCTGCAGTTAGATGCGTATGCCAGTGATCGCAATACCTGGACAGTCCTCTGTAAACTTTATGGACTTTCTTTGCATCTATCCAGTATTTCAGCTCCTTTTCTGCAGTTTTGGCCATGTCTCCAAGCCAGATTTTATCTTTTGTTTTACGATACACTTCCAAGATCATTGAAGTAAAAAAAGGAGGTTGCGAGATACCAAGATTATAATACCTGTTTCTTGATGGGATTATCCCAAATCTTTTACATAGATATGCAAGATTTTCAGCCATGCCTTTTGCTAAACCTATCTGGCTTGTCTCTACAAGACCAAGAATTATAAAATAGCTGTCCCAATAGCATTGATCATTCTCAAAAATCCCCTGGCCTGAAGAAGGAGCGATAAAAGGATTAGGCAGCCCTATATGGATATCCTTATCTTCAGGAAGATGGAAAGTTAAGTCTTTTTGGTTGTTTTTGATGTACCTGATGCAATTTTTATATCTTGTTTTCATTAAGTTGTGTAATATATTAATTGTTTTAAAATCTTTCTGGTCAGTTTTACGGATTGCACATTTTCCTTCAGGTGCAGGAAACAAGCCCGAAGGGCTGCTCAAACAGAAATTTGTCAATCGAAAACTGACCTTGTCAGTTTTCTCAGACCATAATTATTCCGCCTGTTTGTGCGGAATAATTATATTTCATTGGCGCTGGTTCGGCAGGCGCCCTCAGTGCCGTGTTTAAGCCGAACCAGCAGCCAATGGATGGAAAAATTTCTATAGCACAATAAAGAAATAACATAACACAAAGCAAAGGCTTTAAATATATTCTATATATTTCTCGCGGGATATGAAAAAAGCGCAAAGGCCCAGCTGGGACGAGTATTTCATGAACATCGCGAGGGAGACTGCCAACAGGGGCACCTGCATGTCGTTCAAGATGGGCGTCGTGGTGGTAAAGGAGAAAAGGATAGTCTCGACAGGATACATTGGCGCGCCGAGAAAGACCCTGGACTGTTTTGAGCGTGGTTTCTGCCTCAGGCGAAAGCTGAAGATCCCGTCAGGGCACAGGTACGAGCTCTGCAGGAGCGTCCATGCAGAGATGAACGCGATAATCAATGCCTCGCGCGCAGGGATAAGCCTTGTCGGCGCTGATATGTACATGTGGGGGATGCGCATCTACAGGGGAGACAAGGAGCTTGCCAACGCCTTCCCGTGCTTCATCTGCAAGAAGATGATAATAAACTCAGGCATCAGGAGGGTGATCTCGATGACCAAGGAGAAGAAGATAAGGGTGTTTGATGTCGATAAGGAATGGGTCAAGAACTGGCAGAACTATGACATGCTGGATGACATGGATATCTATGACAACCAGTATCATGAGGTTGACACGAAGCTTGATAAAGGGAAACCTGGTAAAAAATGACACTGATGCTGTATAATACTCTGTCAAGGAAAAAGGAAGAGTTCAGGCCATCCAAGCCGGGGACTGTGTCGTTCTACAGTTGCGGCCCGACTGTATATAATTTTGCCCATATCGGGAATTTCCGTGCCTATATGGCATCAGATATCCTCAAGCGATACCTGCTGTACAAAGGCTTTAAGGTCAGGCATGTGATGAACATAACAGATGTCGATGACAAGACCATCAGGGACTCTACGAAAGAGGGCATATCCCTGAAAAAGTTCACAGAGCGCTATACAAAGGCATTTTTTGATGATATAAAGACGCTGAACATCCTCCCCGCGGACATATTTCCCAGGGCGACAGAGAATATTGACGGCATGGTGGGGCTGATAAAGACACTTCTGGACAAGGGATATGCATACAAGGCGGATGACGGGATTTATTTCAAGATCTCCGCATTCAAGGATTACGGCAAGCTATCCAGGGTTGACCTTTCGCAGCGCAAGACCTCATCGAGGGTGGCAACAGACGAGTATGACAAGGAAAGCGTCCATGATTTTGCACTATGGAAGTTCTGGACACCTGAAGACGGGGATGTCTTCTGGGACACTCCCATAGGCAAGGGCAGGCCAGGCTGGCACATCGAATGTTCTGTGATGTCATCCACCAACCTTGGCACTCCGTTTGACATACACTCCGGCGGGGTCGACCTCATATTCCCGCACCACGAGAACGAGATCGCCCAGAGCGAGGCTGCGACCGGAAAGCAGTTTGTCAGGTTCTGGTTCCATAACGAATATATCCTTGTCGACGGCAAGAAGATGTCAAAGTCGCTTGGAAATTTTTTCACTCTCCGCGATATCATCGCCAAAGGCTACAGGCCGGAAGCGATAAGATACCTCTTATTGTCCACGCATTACAGGCAGCCCCTCAACTTCACGTTCGGGGGACTCAAGGCAGCTGGGTCAGCTGTCGAGAGGCTGACAGAGTTCATGGACAGGCTTGGTGATGTCAAAGGGAACCATGACAGCGATGTTTCTGCGCTGGTGTCAGACATGGAATCTGGGTTTGAGAAGCAGATGGATGATGACCTGAACATAAGCGGCGCCCTTGGCGAGGTCTTTGAGTTTGTCAAGAATGTCAACAGGCTGATATCGGAGAAATCTATCGGCGAAAAGGATGCTAAAAAAGCGGCGGATGCGATGAGGAAGATTGATAGGGTTCTTGGCGTGCTTGACATTACAGGCGAGGCTATCCCTGACGAGGTGCTCCGTCTTGCCCAGGAGCGGGAAAAGGCAAGGAAGGAAAAAGACTTCACCAGGGCTGATTCGGTAAGGGAGAAGATAAAGAAGATGGGCTTTTCTGTAGATGACACTCCCACAGGACCTAAAGTTAAGCGATTATGATCTTTTTTTCTTGTATATGAACACTCCGAGGCATGCTGCAAGCAGGACAAAGTAGAATATCTGGTTGTAGCTTATCCATGCTATGTGAGGCCCGACACGGAAAATCTCGACGATTATCCTCAGCGATGAGTAGAGCATGAGGGTGATCAGGAAAAGTGCGCCGTCGAACATCCTCCTGGCCTTCAGTTTCTGGACAGCGGCGAATACGATCAGGGCGTTGAGCATATCATATAGCTGTGCAGGATGCCTGTATGCGTCCATGTAATAGACAGCCCAGGGCAGGCTGCTGGTTGCAGCCTTTCCGTAGCAGCATCCTGCAAAAAAGCACCCGATCCTTCCGATCGCAAGGCCCAGCATAAGCCCGATGGAGCACACATCAAGGACCTTCCATACCCTGGCCTTTGTGCGCCAGTAGAATATGACAGCGCCCGCGATGACGCCAAAAAAGCCGCCGAATGAGGCTATCCCTGATCTTGACAGGTTGAAGAAAAACACTATGTCTTTTAATAATCCTTCATGCTTATGGAAGAACATTACATAGAACAATCTTGCGAACACAAGCCCGCCTGCAGCACAGTACATCAGAAGCAGGATGATATCTCTCCTGCTGACTCCTCTCTTCTTCGCCTCCAAAAGCGCAATGATAACTATGGCCAGGATGCCTGAAGTGAAAGTTACGCTATAGGTCGAGATATACCTTGCGCCGAGCTTCAGCGGCCCTATCCAAAATTCAGGGAACCTTGCAAGTACCTTGTGCGTTTCATAGGGTATTATTTTGATCTACCTATGTTCCCACATTGTTGCTGTTGTCCGCCGTATCTTCCCCGTTACTGTTGTAGTCGCAACTGCAGTTATTGCATGAGCTGCATCCGCTGTCATCGCTGTTGTTTCCGGTATCGCTGCATCCGACAATGGAAAATACGATAAATACCAACAGGAACACAGCAAACAGGGCGAAGAGTGTTTTTAGTATCTTTTTTCTCACAAATTTCACCATCAGTCAAATCCTTGCTGCTTCTATATAAAATTTTCTGTGATTGGGGGGGGCTTCATCCAAAAAGTAGGTTAGCATCAATATGCGAAGGCCTATATTGTACATTATTCAAAGCTGATAGGGGGTTGCCCCATCCGGGGATATCAGCTCTTCAAGATGAATGTGCAAGGCCGGAGCCGATGCTAACCCGAGCGTTAGCGAGTTTTTGGATGAAGCTCCTGCTTCAAAAAAGATAAATCTCTTGCTAAATCCCACCTAAAGATATAAATAAGAGTTGTCATTTTATATCCTTCTACTTAACGGAGGTTATGATTATGGCAGAACAACCACAGGCAAGCAAAGAGGAACAGGTAGGGTTTCATAAGGGCGCGCTGAGCACACTGATGAAGGAAAGGGAAGAGATGGCAAAGGTGCTTAGCATCGTCGAGCAGCTGGTACAGATGCACGTAAAAGCCTTAAAAGAGCTCGGTGTAGACCTTGTTGCACAGTCCCAGAAGGCACAGCAGCAGAAAAAGCCCACTGACAAGCTTGATGAGCTCATAAAGAAATAATTATGGAAAGATGGGGTTTAAGTTCAGTCAGGACGGGCTGTGCATAGTATGCAAAAAGCATACAACAAAATTCTGCGACTCCTGTGGGAGATATATATGCGATGAGCACACCATAGAGATTCCGGTAAAAGGGAGCACAAAGGCCTATATGTTCTGCAGGGAGTGCTATGAAAAGGGCAGGAAACCTCTCAATGCTGGTTTCCGGAACCAGAATCCCCATTATGAAGGAAACTAGCCGCAATCACATGCATAGCATGGCTCCATGCAAGCGGCTTGACCGATACCTGGATCTCATTGTCAAAGACCTGTTCAGGGATATTCCTGTTTTTGTCCAGCATCCTGGTGACATTGCTGAAATATCCTGCTGCTTTTTTCCTGTCTCCCATCATAGAATAAAATATTGACATCCAGAAACTTCCGATCGGCCATGTTCCCGCGCCTCTTCTTGCATCATTTCCCTCGTACCTGAAACAGTCATAGTCATCATACTGGAAGCGGAAGAAGAGCCCGTTCTTCTCAAGATTCTTATGGATGTTCATGACTGTCTTCCTTACCCTGTCATCATCAGCACTTAAGACAGAAAAAGGCCACACAAGGCCGAGGAGCGATATGTCCGGCCTCATGTCATTGGATATCCCGCACCTCCTGGCAAAGATTCCCCCGATGCATGATCTGTCTATCTTTTCTGTCATCTGGTTGCGTATATCGATGTATCTTTTGTCATGCACAATCTCGTATGCGCATTTGAGGCCGTGAGCGCATGCGGCCAGCGAGTATGTAAGTGTGGTGTTCATCTCAGGGTATGCGTAGAATATTTCCCACAGGTCCTGTGCAACAAGGTTGAAATGCTCTCCGTTCCATGCTCTGCACAGGCCGTCAGCAAGAAGCTTGGCAAGTGGGGTGAACTCACCAGCGTATTCCGGGTATTTTTTAATAAAATTGTGCAATGCCCACAGCACTGAGCCGTTCTGGTCCGGCTGGAACGCAAGCCATCTCTTCCTTCCGTTGGTATAGTAGTTCTGGAACAGGAGCCCGTTTTCCCTGAGTCCCTCTGCCCTGCCCAGCCACCTGAAGAATCCTGCCTGCTGCTCTTTTATCCCAAGGATGCCGAGGGCATAGCATATATATGCAGCATCCCTTGGCCAGACATACCTGTAGCTTTGCACAAGGTGTGGGTAGTCAGGCCTGTCGGTGTTTGCCGCGATTATCGCCCCGTTTTCAAGGCAGCAGTCCAGGAGAACATCTCTTGATTTTTCCAGAAGCATGTCCTGCATTTTAGACCTGGTCCATGTTGGCCTGCATGACTGCCTTCTGAACAGGGTCCATCGTATCATGTGTTCCGCGTGACCTTAGTTTTGGCGGCGCTGCAGGCTTTGAAGAAGCAGGCTTGGGTTTTTCAGGCTTTGCACCGCTTCTCTCCTTTGGCCTTGGCCTGATGAGGAATTTCCCTACACTCTTGCTAAGGTCAAAGAAGTCGTCAGCCTCAGCCCTGATGTATTTCGATGCGGTTTGGGCAAAGGATATCACCTCGCACCTGCAGCCATGGGATTTCAGGTATCTCAGAAGCTCTGCGAAATCGCCGTCTCCGCTCACAAGGACTACAGTGTCCACCTTGTTTGCCAGCCTCACAGCATCCATAGCGATCCCGATGTCCCAGTCGCCTTTTTTGGCCCCGCCGGGGAATATCTGGATATCCTTGGCCTTCACCTCGATGCCCATCTTGTTGAGGGCCTCGTGGAAATTGACCTCATCCTTTATGTCTGTCTTTATGACATAGGCTATTGCCCTTATCAGCTTTCTTCCTGCAACGGCGGTCTTGAGGATCTCCTTGAAATTGACCTTTGTGTTATAGTAGTGCTTTGCACTGTAGTACATGTTCTGGACATCAAACAGCACCAGAACTCTCTGTTCCTTATGTTTCATATTTTTCACCTGGCTATTATCTTCTTATATATGGCCTGTGCAGCTATAGCGCCCTCTGCCTGCGCAGCCACGATCTGCCTCATGTAGTTGGAGCCGTTTGTAATGTCGCCGGCCGCATAGAACCTATCAACACTGCTCTCCTGGGCACTGTTCACCTCTACATGCCCCCACTTGTCTGTCTTTACATTTATCTTTTTGGCAATCTCTGTGTCAGGCACTGAACCCACCTCGATGAACACGCCGTCAACATCGAGCTTCCTGCCTGAATTTAGGACAACTCCCTCAACCTGGCTCTTGCCCTTTATCTCATTGACACTATCGCTGGTTATGACCTCGATCTTCGGCTCCTTGTTTATCTTGTCCATCCATATAGGCTCTGTGGGCAGCTTGTCCATTATCTCCACGATGTAGACTTTCTTGGCATATCCTGCTATGAGCAGCGCGCCTGTGGTGCCTGAATCATTTCCCCCTATGACCGCCACGCTTAGGTCCTTGAACAGCGGAGCATCGCATGTTGCGCAGAGGCAGACCCCTTTGCCCAGCAGCTCATCCTCTCCGGGCACGTTCAGCTTCCTTTTCCTTGTTCCGAGGGCGTATATCACGTATTTTGCACTGTAATCGCCGTTGCCAGTCTTTACTGAAAAAGCGCCGTCGCTGCCTTTTGATATTCCTACTATCCTGTCTTTCATGTAATCGATGTCGTTTGCCTTTACCTGCTCTATGAACTTTTTTTTCAGCTCTTTGCCAAGGACAGAGACATGGCCCGGGAAATTTTCGATAATATGCGCCTTAGAGGCCCAGCCGCCTATGTCCGGGGAGACAAGAAGCGTCTTTAGCCTGTACCTAGCCGAATATATAGCTGCAGTTATGCCTGCAGGGCCGGCTCCGAGAACTGCCACATCATACATGCCAAAAAAGAACATATGTTTTGTTTATATAGTTTATGGAAATAAAAGAAATCTATCGGATAATGTCTATATCATAATCCAAAATATTAAAAAAACAATAGGTAGC
>CAZPXC010000033.1:0-17686 GCA_964590935.1 uncultured Methanosarcinales archaeon | reverse complement strand
TTTATAACTACCATAAAATAACTAAACCTCATGAAAACAGATCTGTGTTGGTTTGGGTATGTGAGCCAATTGAGACCTCTGAGAATTGCTGTAGAGTTTGACCTGGCAAGGGAAGTCCGGACTTTTAGAGATGCTCCAGAGGGATTAGAAGATATAAGCAACAATGAATACGCCCTGATATTGTTCAACGCACCGACCCCTGTGGGAAAACTTGAACTTCCGGAAGGCGTTTACTTAAAAGACTGGCTGTTGACCGATTGCTATGTCATAAGCTGTGCAAGAGAAAAAAGGCCAAAAACCCCGATTATCGTCACCCATATAAATTATTTTGAAAGATACGACCCTTCTGCAGCAATAAAGATGTATTTGGAAGCAGGCGCGACTGATTCTATTGACTGGACCCACTCGGCGAAGCATAGACCATTTAGGCCATTTATCGATCTATTAAGAAAACACCTTTAGGCATGTCCTGTGTTGGTTTCTCCAGGAAACCTTTTGTTTTGTAGAATCTGCTGCGAAGACCGCCTGAAAGGGATTACTTTGCCATAGAACATATTACCCATGTATCTCCGGCCTGTATTATTTCCTGAAACATGAGAAAATTTATAAGCCTAAAAAGCTTTTCCGGGGGTACGATGGACAAAAAACTTATCGCCAAGGCATCTATAACCGTGAATGCATCTCCTGATAAAGCCTGGGACGCGCTCACAAATCCCCGGATCATCAAACAATATATGTTCGGCTCGGATGTGGTTTCAGACTGGAAGAAAGGAAGCCGGATAATCTGGAAAGGAGAATGGAAGGGAGAAAAGTATGAAGACAGGGGAAAGATATTAAAAATAGAGAAAGAAAAAATCATCCAATACAGTCACTTCAGCCCGCTCTCAGGAAAACCGGACATCCCTGAAAACTACCATACTGTAACAGTAAAGCTGGAAGCAGATGGTAACAGGACAACAGTTGAGCTTTCCCAGGACAATAATGAGACAGAAGAAGAGCGTGCATATTCTGAGAAAAACTGGCAGATGATGCTGGAAAGCCTAAAGCGCGTGTTAGAAACCGGTTAATCCAGAAACCCTAAGAAAGCCCGTGTTCAGTAAAACACTTGACATATTTCTGGTCCTGTTCGATTAAATGATCCAATAACCAGTCCTCAAGAAAATCTATCAGCTCAAATGATATCTCGGTCTCCCTGTTCTCGAACTTATTGTAAAAATCCAGCACCTTTTCCTTGAACATCTTATGCTCTTTCTTATGCTCTTCTGAATTTTCGTAATTGAACCTGTCAAAATATTTCTCTTCTGTAGAGAAATGGTGCTCTGCAAACTTGATAAGCTCTTCAAGGACAGGCCCCAGCTCTTCTCTTGTCTTATAGGAACAGATCGCCTGGTACAGCCTGTCGATGAGAGAGACCAGCTTCTTATGCTGGTCGTCGATCTCTTTGACCTTCACGCTGTATTCCGGCTTCCAGTCGATCGCCATATAATTGCAAATCAATTGTTTTGCTTATATATTTTATGGTTTAATAATCATAAGTTGTGAAATCCCGGACTTACTTTGCAGACACAATTAGCAGAATCTTGATACGCAGAATAAATATCACCGGTACTGATTTTTCATCTCTTCGAACCGTGAATATAATTCCTGAGTATTAAACTTAACAACCCTCGCTTCAGCAAATGATACCTGCAGTGCATTGACATAAGAGTTCTGGACAAGCCCAATCAATTCAACTGCAACTTCTCCTTCCAGCCGATATTTGTCAATAAAATTTTGAGTTTCCTCAATTAATGTATCCTGACTCCCTTTCAATCTTTTTAATATTCTGTCTATTGATCCCATATCATATTTTGGATAATAACACATGTATAAATAATCTTCGAAACTTCCTTCAGATTCTGATGCCAAGCCAAATCGGATTTTTGCTTTTGAAGAAAAGCAGGGTGTTAAAACAATCGCTGGAAAAAATTAATCAGATTTAAAAACTAACAAAAAAACCATAGTCCTATGGAGATGACCAAGTCACGGCTTGCGATACGGCTATCACAGCTGGACACGTTCGACAATGCCAAAGAAGGACTTGAGCAGTACCCTACTGACTCAGAGATAGCTGCATCTGTATTATGGGAGGCCTATATGCATGGCGACATCAAAGGAAAGTTGATAGCAGACCTGGGCGCAGGAACAGGGATACTGGGCATTGGCGCCCTGCTTTTAGGGGCAAAGAAGGTCTATTTTGTTGAGAAGGACGCCAAAGCTGTTAAGCTCCTGAAACAGAACATTGAAAAGCCCTCTTACAAGGTTTCAGCAGGCAGCTATGAGATAATCAATGATGACATCAGCGATTTCCACAAAAAGACAGATGTTGTACTGGAAAACCCGCCTTTCGGCACAAGGCAGAAGCACTCTGATGCTGCCTTTTTAAAGAAAGCGTTTGAGACTGCGGGCATCATCTACACCCTGCACAAGAGCTCCACAGGAAAATATATCACTGAGCTGGCGAAAAAGAACGATTTTGCTGCGACCAATATATATAAGTTTGATTTCCCGCTGAAGAGGACGATGAGGCATCACACGAGACGCATCCACAGGATCAGGGTGAGCTGTTTCAGGCTCGAAAAACCAAAACTTATTTAAATAAACCCCCTTCTCTGCAAAAAATGCCTGGATACAGAAAGGTGATCCTGGATACAAATTTTTTGATGATTCCGGGGCTTTTTGGGGTTGATATTTTCAGGGAATTGCCAAGACGGCTGGATTTCCCGTTCAGGCTGCATATAGTAAGCCAGACACTGGATGAGCTGGACAGTATCGCAGAAAAGGGCAGCAAAAGGGACAGGGTCGCTGCACAGATAGCAAAGCAGCTTATAAAAGCAAAAAAAATAAATATAATCGATTATGCGCCAGATAAGTACGCAGATGATGCCCTGCTTGAACTCTCAGAGCAAGAGGATGTTTACATAGCGACACAGGACAGGGAGCTCAAAAGGCGGATAAAGAAGAAAAAGATTATACTGAGGCAGAAAAAATACATCGAGTTGGTATGAATGTTTTACAGGACAAAGCTGACAGACAACATCAGGCTTCCTCCGGACATGTTTGAGCTGGAGCTAAAAGCAGCTCTCCTGAAGATGATTAAGAACAAGTTCGAGGGCTATATCTCAAAGGATATAGGTGTTGTTATAGATGTTGCCTCCATAGGCGATGTCGGCGAGGGCATAATCGTACCAGGAGACGGGGCGCCGTACTACAAGGTGAACTTTGAGCTGCTCACCTTCAGGCCGGAGCTTCAGGAGGTCGTCGTCGGCAGGATAAAGGACATCGCTGATTTTGGCGCATTCATATCGCTCGGGCCTATAGAGGGTATGATCCATGTCTCGCAGACCATGAACGACTATGTATCCTTTGGAAAGGACAAGGTTCTCCAGGGAAAAGAGAGCAAGCGGAGCCTCAAGGTAGGAGACCTGTGCAGGGCCAGGGTCATAGCTTTTAGCTACAAGGACATAACCAACCCAAAGCTTGGGCTTACGATGAGGCAGCAGGGCCTGGGCAAGCTGGAATGGCTCGATGAGGACAAGGCCAAGGCAAAAAAGCCTGTTGCCATGAAAAACACCTCGGGTAAGAAAAAATGAGCAAGAAAAAGGTATGCAAAAAATGCAAGATCTTCGTGGATGGAGCAGAGTGCCCTATATGCCATGGCCAGAACTTTTCAACAAACTGGCAGGGCAGGATATTTATAGTTGACCCCAACAAGTCAGAGATCGCCCAGCAGATGGACATAAAGGTCAAGGGAGAGTATGCAATAAAGGCACGGTAAAGATGGAGATAAAGATACAAAAGGAAAAAGAGACACCGCTTCTGTCAAGGAAGAGGATAAGTGTCATGGCCAATTACAGTGGTGCAACACCCTCCAGGTCAGAGCTCAGGAAGGCAATCGCCTCCAAGATAAAGGCAAAGGAGGAGCTCTTGGTCATAAGGCACATATATACGCGCTTTGGCCAGCAGAAGGCGAAGGTGATTGTCCATCTTTACAGCGACCCGATAACCATGGTAAGGCTTGAGGGCCAGGAACTTGTCGACAAGCATGAGTCAGGACAGGAGAAAAAAGCAGAAGAGAAAGGAGATGCAAAGAAAGAGGGGACAGAGAAGAAAGATGAGAGCAAAGGAGATGGCAAAGAAGAGGAAAGTCCGGCGGAAAAAGAGCAGGAAAAAGCAGAAAAAGCCGATGAAAAAGAGACAGCTCCTGAAAAAAATCCCGAGGACAAGAAAGAATAAAAATGGCAAAAAAAAAGAAGAAGCCTAAAAAGACGAGCAAGGTTTCAAACAATTATGAGATTTCTGGGAGCAGCCTTAAGAGAAAAAACAAGTTCTGTCCCAAGTGCGGGGAGGGCGTTTTCCTGGCCCAGCACAAGAACAGGCTGACATGCGGCAAGTGCCATTACATGGAAAAGGTCTAAGCTGCTTCAGAATTTCCTGGCACAGTCCTGAATCTTTTATGCTTATGGCCCTGCCAGTGGCCTCTTCTCTTATTCTTTTCAGCCATCAGGTTGAGCCATGGATAATTGGCTTCTCCCACCATGATAAAATCCTCCAGCTCATGCTCGGTCGGCACCTCCCTGTACCTGTCCCAGAACCCGGACTCTTTCTCCTTCCTGAACAAATCACCCCTTATCTGCTCTATCGGCCTCATTTTTAAACCACCTCCGGTATTTTTTGTAAAAACGCACCCTTTTACCTGCCTGGTCTGATGCCCTTCTACCAGAACTCAGGAGACTGTACATCGCTGAGCACATGGATGCCTTTTTCCTCAATCTCCCACAATGCGAGCCCTTCGACCTCATCAGGCATCAGCAGGTTCCCGAACCTGTCCTCAAACATCATGCATATCACCTCCATATACTTCATGCAAATAGTAAGTGTCATGTTTCTTATATCTCCTGTGAAACGCTGTTACAGTTCTTGCTTATAGTAATATCTTCCACAAGTTTTATAAAACAGGATTAGGTTTTGCCATGTCATGATGGACCTGGATATTGTTTACAGCCCTAGATGGTTCTATGGCAAGGACATAATGATAGATCTGATTAGTATTTTTGTTCTTGTTCTCATCGCTTTTTTTACACTAAGATACTACAGGCTCAACAGGAAAAACAGGAACTACCTTCTCTTTGCCTCATCTTTCATCCTGATGGCCGTAGCGTTCCTTTTCAAGATCGCGACAAACTTCACCATATACTATGAGATCCCGCAGACCAGCCAGCTTGGCCTGCTCACATTGACTTATTCCGTCATAAAGACCTCAGACCTCCTGTTTTTCGCTGGATATCTCATGTACAGGATGCTCATGCTGCTTGGACTATACATACTGTACTCAATCTACCATAAACAGAACAGGTTCAATGTTTTCCTGATCATTTACCTCATATTGGTGTCGGTGTATTTTTCAAGCTCGGCATATTTCATGTTCCACCTTACATCACTCATCATATTAAGCATCATCACATATGATTACTTCAAGAACTACCATAAGTCCATGCAGGTCACCGGCAAGTGGCTCGCCTACAGCTTTGTCCTGATCGCCGCCAGCCAGTTGGTCTTCATTTTCATAAAGCTCCATACGCTCCTGTATGTCATTGCAGAGCTGATACAGCTGGCAGGATATGTATTGCTGCTCATAACATTCATCAAGGTACTGAAAGATGGCAAGAAAAAGGGAAAGGAGTGACATTGTCCTTGATATGCTTCTCTCTATACAGGAAAAGGGGAACAGGATTAAGCCGACTCACCTGATGTACAAGGCAAACCTTGCTTACAAGCAGATGAAGCTATACCTTGAGGAGCTTGTCGAAAACGACTTCGTGAAGAAGGTCAAGGATAACAACTATGATTATATCATAATCACTGACAACGGGTTGAAATTTATCGAAAAGATGAAGCAGATGAAAGAATTTGAGAGGACATTCGGACTGTGAGGGATATCGTGAGCGTCCGATGCAGAAAGGAGGTCGCAGAAAGATGGATGAAGACATAAAGAAGCTCAACATGAAAGCTGAAGAGTATTCAAAACAGCTCGAACTGCTCGTAAGCGAGGTAAAGAAAGTGGTCGTCGGGCAGGATGACGCGATCAAGAAGCTGCTCATAGCGCTCATCTCGAATGGCCATGTGCTCCTTGAAGGGGTGCCGGGGCTTGCCAAGACACTGATGATCCAGACACTTTCAGACTGCATCGACAGCAGCTTTGTCAGGATACAGTTCACCCCTGACCTGCTGCCGGCAGACATCACCGGCACAAAGATCTATGACCACCAGGATTCATCGTTCAAGACCATAAAGGGGCCGATCTTCACCAGCTTTGTCATGGCTGACGAGATAAACAGGGCCCCGCCGAAGGTTCAGTCTGCGCTTCTCGAGGCGATGCAGGAGAGGCAGGTCAGCATCCAGGGCGACACATATATCCTGAAAAAGCCATTTTTCGTCCTGGCCACGCAAAACCCAATCGAGTCAGAGGGGACCTACAAGCTGCCAGAGGCCCAGGTCGACAGGTTCATGTTCAAGGTCCTTATCTCATACCCTGACATGAAAGAAGAGATAGATATCATAAGCAGGTTCACCGAAGGCTCCTTATCAAAGGTCAGCAAGGTGATCAACGGTGCGAAAATCGTCGAGATGCAGGGATTCAACAACAGCATATACGCTGACATGAAGATCAAGGAATATGTCGCCGAGATCATCGATGCGACGAGGAATCCTGGGAGTCATGGCATCGATGCAGACGGCCATATAGAATACGGCGCGTCGCCGAGGGCATCGCTATGGCTTATCCTGGCAGGAAAAGCGCATGCCATGCTCAACGGACGCGGCTACGTAAAGCCGGAGGACATAAAGGCGGTTGCCCATGATGTGCTCAGGCACAGGATCCTGCTCACGTACGAGGCTGAGGCAGAAGAGGTGTCATCTGACGAGATCATCGACAGACTCCTGGAGAAGATCAAGGTTCCCTGAAGATGCAGCAGACCAAGGCAATCATAAGGCAGGTAAAGAAGCTTGAGATCACCACAAAAAGGCTGGTGGATGGCATCATCGCAGGCAAGTACCATTCTATCTTCAAGGGCCAGGGCATAGAATTCTCCGACATAAGGGAATACAGGCCCGGAGACGACATACGGGCGATAGACTGGAAAGTGACAGCAAGGCTCAACGAGCCCTTCATCAAGGAATTCATAGAGGAGAGGGACCTGAGGGTGTATTTCGCATTTGACGTCTCTGCATCAGGCAGTTTTGGAAATACCGTCTCAAAGAAGATGAAGGCCATAGAGCTTACAGCCAGCCTTATGTTTGCGGCGATGAGGAACAACGACAACGCAGGACTCTTCCTCTTCACTGACAGCGTGGAAAAGTTCATCCCTGCAAAAAAAGGGAAAAAGCACATCCTAAAGCTCATCAGGGAGCTTGTCGCCTATGAGCCCAGGTCAAAGACCACGAACCTGGGTGAATCCCTGAAGTACATATCAAAGGTCATCAGGAAAAGGAGCATAATCTTCATCATATCCGACTTTTATTCATCTGGGTTCATCAGGCCGCTTAGGATACTGAAGAACAGGCATGATGTGATCGCTGTCCGCATCCACGACAAAAGGGAATTTGAGATTCCTGACATTGGCCTGATAGAGCTTGAGGACGAGGAGACAGGAGAACAGCTGCTCCTTGATACATCTGATGCGCAGTTCCGTGAAAAATACTCCAGAGCAGCAAAAGAGGTCTCAAGAAAATCGAAGACGCTTTTCAGGAAGGTAAGGGTTGATGTCCTTGACATCATCACTGACGAGCCATACGAGGCACCGCTGAAAAGGTTTTTCCGGATAAGGAGACACAAGGTGGTGGCATGATGGCAGGATTCGACAGCCCCTACATCCTTCTTTTCCTCCTCGGCATCCCGCTGCTCGTATACATATACAGGAGAGTATCTGCAAAAAAGAAAAGGGACGCGATAAAATTCAGCAACCTCGGCTTTATCAAGTCTGTGCTGGGAAACAGGAAGAAGTCAAGAAGAAACGGGCTGTTGTTCTTCCTGAGCATGCTTGTCCTTGCCCTGATGATAGTGGGCTTTGCAAACCCCCACCTGCCGCTTAAGCAGACAAAACAGGGCGTAAATGTCGTGCTCGTCCTCGACGTGTCAGGGAGCATGCAGGCCACCGACTACAAGCCTAGCAGGCTGGAAGCCGCAAAGAGCTCTGCCGAGATACTGCTTAAATCATTGAAGCCGAATGATGATGCGGGTATAGTGATCTTCGAGTCCGGAGCGACGACAGCAGCATACCTGAGCCCGTACAAGGACAGGGTCATCGAGAAGCTTGAGGCCATAAAGCCAAAACAGGGGCAGACAGCGATAGGCGACGGTCTGAGCATGGGCATAGACATGGCAACATCCATCCCAAACAAGAAAAAGGTAGTCATCCTCCTATCTGACGGTGTGAACAACGCAGGCGTCATATCCCCACAGGAGGCTGTAGAGTTCGCCAAGAGCAGCAAGATACAGGTCTACACAATAGGCATGGGCTCAAATGGCAAGGTCGTCCTGGGCTATGACTGGTTCGGCAACCCTCAGTATGCAGAGCTCGACGAGTCGACGCTGCAGTCGATAGCCAACCAGACCGGAGGAAAATACTTCAAGTCAGTCGACGACAACACCCTGGACCAGATCTACAGGAATATCAGCAAGGACATAAAGAGGGAGAAGGAAGAGACCAATGTCAAGGACTGGTTTTTCCTCGCAGCGGTGCTGGTCTTCCTGCTGTACCTGTATCTGAGGTTTGGGGCAAAGAGGATAATACAGTAGACAGGTGAAACAACAATAGTCAGATACAACGTGATCAATATGAAAGATGCGAAATTTACAAAGAGGGCACTGCTCATTTTTTTAATCATCGCGATACTGGCGCATGGGGGCCTTGCAAAGGACATAACCTTCACATTGAACCAGTCTGATTATTACTTCCTCGTCGGCCAGGAGGCAGTCATCCCCCTTGCGGTCGACAACACATACGACAATGTGATAGACGGGACGCTCAGCTACTCAATGACCCAGGAGGTAAACCAGGCAGGGTTCCATTATTCCAGCTCCAACAGCCAGTCCACTCCGATGACTGCCAAGAAGGGGAAGAGCATAGTCGGCATAAGCTTCGGATCGTCGCAGAGCCCTCTGACCCTCAAGATCGGGCTGAGCTTCAACTATAATGACGGGAAAGACCAGAGGGTTGTCGACCTGAATAACATAACCATATATTTCATCTCCAACACGACACAGAAGCAGAATTCACAGAGCCAGGTGCAGAGCTCATCACAGAAGAGCACAGGGGGACAACAGCAGGGACAGCAGGGCAATATGCAGCAGATGATAAACCAGATGCTCGGCAACCAGCAGCAGGCAGCGGGGAACCAGCAGAGTCCCCAGGACAGGGTGGAGAACAACCAGATAGCCCAGGACAGCAGCGCCTTAAAAAAGCAGATACAGGAAGAGCAGCAGGAGCAGGAGCAGATGAACAAAGAGTTTGAGAAAAATCTTGCAGCTAACAGCGATTTCCAGAAAGAGAACCAGGGTCTGCAGTCCAGGGGATACAATATCACAGGCTCAAAGCTTATGCCCACGTCGAATGACACGGGCAACTTCAGCATACAATACAACAACAGCAGGGGAGAGACAGCCCAGCTGAGCGGGGAGATGAGAAACGGCAGCATGAAAAATCTACAGTCATTCACAGACCAGGACAGGGAAAATCTCCTGGACAAGCTGGAACAGGACAAAGACTTTAAGAGATATTCAGGCCAGCTGGAAAGCGAGGGGTTCGGGCAGGAAAGCCCGGTATTCAGCCACCAGCAAAACAAGACCGAGATAACCATGAATTACCGCAACAGCGACAATGAGACAGCATCTATCAAGGCAGAATTTACAGGGGATAATATCACAAACGTAACGCTTCAGAAGGATGACATCCAGAGATCGCACAGATGGATGTGGCTCTGGCTTCTCCTTATTCCGTTCGCTGCTGTTGCAGCATATCTTGTCTATGTGAAGCACCATAAGAGACAGCCCGGCGCTGAAAAAGAGGCGCTGCCGGATGAAAATCCGTTTGATCATGCAGCAGAGGCGAACATGATGCTCAAAAATGCCCAGCTTCTCTTTAAAAAAAAGCAGTACAAAGATGCGTACGGGACAGCAGGCCAGGCGCTGAGGCTTTTTCTGAGCTATGAAAACAACCTGAAAAAAGAGCTGACAAACGACGACATCATCAGCCACCTGAAAAAGAGCAGCAGTGATTATAAGGACGCCAAGGCCTGCTTTGACCTGTGCAGCCTGGTCGAGTTTGCCAAATATAAGGCCAATAAGACAGACTTTGACAGGATAATAGGATATGCAGGATCAATTATAAGGCAGAAACATACAGCTGCAGGCCGCAGCCAGGATTAAAGTTTATTTTTCTCCTGCGTGAAAACACGATAGCTGTATATATAGATATATGCCACGAACAGGAGCAGCGCGCCGACACTGATGATGATAGCGTATTTTCCGGCCAGCATGCTGATGATCATGAGGACAGCTATTATCTTGAACCCGCGGCCGCCGAGCCTGTTGGTCTTTTCCCATACAGTATCGCTGCTAAGGGTCCAGGGTGTCCTTATGCCGATGAAATAGTTCCTCTTCGACTTCTCCATCAGGATGCCTGCAAAAAATATCATGACGGCGATCAGAGGCAATATGAGGTAATTCATGTTGATAACGATGCCGAAGTTCGGCAACAGCGTTATCATGTACAGGAGTGCCATGAATAATACAAAAACGAGCTTGAACCCGAAATAGAAAAAATAAAACGCTTTAATGTTTTTCTTGTAGACTGCAATATATGGCACAAAGCTCATTGCAATATATATGACAAAAGTCATTATAGGGATCAGCAAAAGTCCTGTGAACCTTGAGCCGTAGCCGTCCACCTTGCCCTCTGAATTCCAGTGGACAGGCATCCTCTCGGGCATGGAATGATACAGCAAAAAGCCTGCTGCAAACATCAATACGACAAGTGCCATGGGCACTATCTCCTTCCTGTCAAACCTGTCTGATTTTTTAACGCTCATATTATCCTCGCGCAGCCTGATTTTATTGCTGCCTTTGCAACAGCTGCTGCTACTGCCTCGACCACTTTCTTGTCTAGCGGGTCAGGTATTATATGCTTTTGGGTAGGCTCTTTGACATAATCGGCAAGGGCATATGCAGCGGCAAACTTCATCTCGTCGCTGATGACCGATGCCCTTGTATCCAGCGCACCCCTGAATATGCCGGGGAATGCCAGGACATTGTTTATCTGGTTGGCAAAATCGCTCCTCCCTGTGCCGATAACGGCCGCGCCTGCCTTCCTCGCCTTGTCAGGCATTATCTCCGGGGTTGGATTTGCCATGGCAAATATTATGGGGTCTTTGCTCATGGACCTTACCATGTCCATGGTGACGCAGCCACCCACTGACACGCCTATGAAGACGTCGGCGCCGGCCATCGCTTCTTTCAGGCTGCCCTTTATCCTTCTCCTGTTGCTGACGCTGAGAAGCTCTTCCTTGTACCTGTTCAAATGATCCCTTCCAGGGTATATAATCCCCTTGCTGTCGCACATCACCACATCTTTTACCTTCCTGCACAGCCTGCTTCTCATCTTATAGCAGGTCAGCACCCTAGCAATGGCGATGCCTGCAGCACCCGCACCATTGATAACCACTTTCAAGGATGAGAAATCCTTCCTGACGACCCTTGCAGCGTTTATGAGGCCTGCCAGCAGAACGACGGCTGTCCCCCACTGGTCATCGTGCATCACAGGAACCCCTACGTCCTGCAGCTTTTCCTCGACCTCAAAGCATTTCGGCGCCGCGATGTCCTCCAGGATTATCCCGCCGAATATCGGCTCGATATTCCTGACATCATCGATGAAGTCGTCGTGGAAATCCTTTAATATTATCGGGAACGCGTCAATGCCTGCAAACTCCTTGAACAATATGGCCTTGCCCTCCATGACAGGTATCGAGGCATAAGCCCCGACATTGCCCAGGCCGAGCACTGCAGAACCGTCTGTCACTATGGCGACAGAATTCGACTTGATCGTGTACTTGTACGCAAGCAGCTTGTTTTTGGCTATCTCTTTTGAAACCTCTGCTACATGTGGAGTATAGGCGATAGACAGGTCTCTTCTTGTCTTCAGGGGCAGCTTTGACCTTATCTCCAGCTTGCCCTTGTTCCTGGCGTGCAGCTCAAGCGCCTCATCCCTTATATGTTTTGGCATGCTGCGGCAATTACTTTTGCATATATAAATTTTGTCCGGAATTTACAGAAACCTTTAAATAGCAATGTTTTATTATCCTGATAGAATGGCATATTTGCTGAAAAAAGAGGATTTCCCGTTATATATAAAGCTCCTGTTGAAATCTTACGATGTGGTAGCGCCGACTGTCCAGAGAGAGCTTGTCGTCTTTTCAGAGATAGGCTCATATAATGAGATCGAGCTGGGCAAGAACGCATATTACCCCCCAAAAAAGTTCTTTTTTCCGCACCTGGAACAGATGTACACATACAGGAAGAAGAGAAGCATCCTCGGCGTAGGAAAAGACGCCTTCGAGCACTCGTTTGACAACAAAAAAAGGATAGTGTTCGGGATGAGGATGTGCGATGTCAGCGCTGTCGCAAAACTTGACAGGTTCTACTCAAAGGATTTCGCCGACCCGTATTACCAGGCCAGGAGGGACAATACCTATATAATCGCGCTAAAGTGCGACAAGGAGGAGAACGACAACTGCTTCTGCAGCTCTTTCGAGATAAAGGACGAGGGCTATGACCTCTACCTTGAAAGGGTCGAGGAGGGCTTTATCGTCGAGGTCAAGACTGAGAAAGGAAAGTCCCTAATCGACAAGAAGATATTCAAGGCATCCGCGAGAGAGGTCAACAAGGGACTGCCCCAGTGTGAAAAGAGCCTCTCTACCTCAAATGTTCCATTGGAATCAGCGGCATGGCAGAAATATGCTGACAAGTGCCTGAGCTGCTGTGCATGCAATGTAGTATGCCCCACATGCAGCTGCTTTGACATGAAGGATTCCCCTTCCCTCGACCTTAAGTCAGGGCAGAGGAAAAGGATATGGGATTACTGCCAGTCTGCTGATTTTACAAGGGTTGCAGGCAACCACATCTTCAGGCAGGGCAGGACAGAGCGCTTCAAGCACAGGCTGCTGTGCAAGTTCAGCTATTTCAAGGAAAACCAGGGCGAGATGACATGCACAGGCTGCGGGCGGTGCGTGACAGTCTGCCCCACAAACGTATGCGACATACCGAAGATACTGGAGGATGTAAATGGATAACATCTACATGCCAAAAACATACAAGATCACAGATAAGAAAAAATTTACAGCTGACACTGTACTCTTTCGCATCTCCTCAGGCATGGATCCTGAACCAGGGCAGTTTGTCGAGGCATCATATCATGGTGTAGGAGAATGCCCCATATCTGTATGCAGCTATTCTACACAATACATGGAGCTTCTCATAAGGGACATGGGAAACGTTACCAAAAAGCTGACAGGGCTCGAGAAAGGCTCGAGCATCGCGTTAAGAGGACCTTACGGCAAGGGCTATCCCATGAAGGATATGATAGGAAAGAGCGTCGTGATCGTTGCAGGAGGCACAGGCGTTGCTCCACCACGCTCGGTCATAGAATATATAGCGCAGCACAGGATAGATTACCATGATGTCAGGATATTCCTGGGCTTTAGGAATCCCAAGGAGATACTGTTTAAGGATGATATAGAAAAATGGTCAAAGCAGTTCAAGCTGGCCCTGACTGTCGACCAGTGCGCTGACCCTAGCTTCACAGGCAAGGTATGCTTTGTCACCGACGCCCTGGGCGATGCTGATATAACCAGGGACAACACAGTGGTGCTTCTCTGCGGCCCGCCGATAATGATGAAGATCGCCGCTGACAAGCTCGGCCAGAAGGGCTTTGAAGACAGCCAGGTATACATGAGCTTTGAGAGGCACATGAAATGCGGGCTTGGCAAATGTGGCCACTGCGTCATCGCAGGCAAGTATGTCTGCAAGGACGGCCCGGTATTCAGCTACGCAACCGCGAGGGGATTTTATGACTAAGCCGAAAGTAGGGATATTCAGTCTTACGTGCTGTGAGGGCTGCCAGATAGAAATCCTCGACCTGGAGGATGTCCTGCTGGACATCGTGGACAAGGTCGAGATAGTATCGTTCAGGCTTGCAAAGGGGAAAAACATAAACGACAATTTTGACATCGCTTTCCTCGAGGGCTCTGTATCGACCAAAGAGGACATGGAAAGGACAATGGATATCCGCAAGAAGAGCAGGGTGCTCGTCGCCCTCGGCAGCTGCGCCTGCACAGGAGGGGTCCAGGCTGTCAAGAATTTCCAGAACAAAAAGAGTGTCGAGAAGGCAGTTTTCGGCGCCAGGATGCCGGACATCGAGCATGTCGACCCTGCGCCGATATCAAAGTACGTTGACGTGGACTATCATATAAGGGGATGCCCTATCGACAACAATGAGTTTGTCGAGATACTCAAGCAGCTCCTGCTCGGCGTAAAGCCCTACCAGCGGGAATGGGCTGTATGCGTCGAGTGCAGGGCAAAGGAAAATGTATGCCTGCTTGAAAAGGGCAAGATATGCCTCGGCCCAATCTCTTATTCAGGCTGTGATGCCGTATGCCCGAGCAACGGCCTGGAATGCATCGGCTGCCGTGGCATAATGGATGATTCGAACATAAAGGCCTATGTCAAGATGCTCAAGGAGAAGAAGCACAGCATAAGCTCGATAAAGGATGCCTTTACCACGATATATGGCGAGAACAAGAGGCAAAGTGAGGTAAAATGACTGTCATAAAGCTTGACCATATCACAAAGATCGAAGGGCACGCGAACCTTACCCTGAAAGTGGAGAACGGGAAGGTGGAAAAGGTCGAGCTGGCTGTTGTCGAGGGCTCAAGATTCTTCGAGGGCATCGTGGCAGGCAGGGACCACTCCACTGTCCACATCCTCTCACAGCGTATCTGCGGGATATGCAGCGTCAGCCATACGCTGGCAGCGCTCAAGGCGATTGAGGATGCGCTAGGCATCAAAGCAAGCCTGCAGACACTGGAACTCAGGGAACTTATGGAGATAGGTGCTCATATCCAGAGCCACTCTCTCCACCTTTTCCTGCTCGCGCTCCCTGATTATTTCGGCTACAAGAGCGCCCTGGACATGGCAAAGAAGTACAAGAAGGAGATCCTCCTCGGCCTGTCCCTGAAAAAGCTGGGAAACGAGATTGACAGGGTGATCGGCGGCAGGATAATGCATCCAGTAGCATTGGCTGTCGGCGGTTTTCTGAGGCTGCCTTCAAGAGATGATGTTGAGCTTCTGCTCAAGCAGCTCGAAAAGGCTAAGAGCGGCGCGCTCAAGGCTGTTGAGCTGTTTGCAGGCCTGAGCTACCCAAAGTTCAAGAGGCGGACAGACTATGTCTCGCTGCACCAGGATGATAAGTATACTATAGCAGACGGCAACATAATGTTCTCCAACGGCCTGGAGATAGAAGAGAACAAATACCTCAACCAGCTGAAGGAGACAGTGATGCCCTACTCGACAGCCAAGTTCTCTAATTTTGGGAACAGGAGCTACTATGTCGGTGCACTGGCCAGGATGAACAACAATTTCGAGCACCTGTCAAAGAACGCTGCCAAATGCATCGAAAAGAACAACATAAGGTTCCCCACGTTCAACCCATACCACAACAACATCGCCCAGGCAGTTGAGATAGTCAACCACATCGACAGGGCGATCGAGATACTCAAGGGCATGGATATCAGGGAAGAAAAGCCTGTCGAGGTAAAACCAAAGGCAGGAAGAGGTGTCGGCATTGTAGAGGCGCCCAGAGGAATCCTTATACATGACTACAAGCTGGACAGCAAGGGGAAGGTCCAGAAGGCAAACATAGTCACGCCCACTGCCCAGAACCTCAAGAATATCGAGGACGACATGTATAAGATGCTCCCGAAGATGCTCGACAAGAAAGAGCAGGAGATAACCTTCGAGATGGAAAGGCTGATAAGGGCATATGACCCATGCATCTCATGCTCTGCACATTTTCTTAAGGTTAAGTGGGATTAGCATCTTTGTTTTATCAGAAATCTGATAAATACATTTAAATACTCAATAATCGTATCATCGAAAAAATAGGGGGTGTGATGATGAAATCTGTATATGTAGAGAAGTTTGCTGCATTGATAACTGCTGCTTTCGGTCTGGTTGCTGCCCTGGCATGGAACGACGCTATTAAGGCATTGTTCGTCGGCCCGTGCGGAAGCGAGGGTGCCGGAGCATTATGCTCGCTCTCATCCGGCGGACCCTGGGCCTATGCTATAATAGTGACCATCGTGGCAGTTATCGCGACAGTCTGGATTGCCAAGGTCGCTGAGAAAGCCAAGTGATTTAAGGCATTTGCAAGCATTCTGCGGGCGCAATCCCATTTTATTTTTTTATTAGGTGATATAAGGGCGGACTGATGGCAATATCAGAAACTCCATTATAATTCTGTTTCAGCATCAACCATACTTTGGAGCCTCAAGCAACCCTTTGTCAGGATTCAGAATTGCCTCATTGATTGCAGAAATGATCTGGATTGAATTTATCCCCAGCCTGGTCCTGACATGGACTCCCTTAATCATGCCCTGGTATCTATCAGTAAATTCATAAGCCCATTTGTCAGGATCTCTTTCACTACCTATAGGAACTCCTTCAAAATACCGTCTATGCTTCCCAGTCATCAGATATAATGCCTGTAGTGAAGGTATTAATGGGTTTTCTCCTGGTGCACTGATTCCTAACCTTACTAAAAGACCTATCTCTCTTGGAATTTTTTTCAGGTATCCAGCAGAAAACAGCGTCCTCGGCCCGCTCTTTCCCTGATTAACATTATTATCTCTATAAGCAATCATAGGTTCAACCTCTTTTTGAAAAAAAGACAGCATGTTCTGCTCCAGCTCTGAACCAGTTTTTAGTTCAGATTCTATGGACTTTAATGTTGCTGCCAGATCCTCAAAGCATTCCTCTGGAGAGACCTGAACCACGCCCTTACTGTTATAATGTATATCAAAGATAGAGTACATGATACAAGGGGATGTATTTGAATATATTAAATTTACTATTTTTGGATAGTATATAACCTAATTCAGGATAACTATCGAATAATTAAGGAGAGTCGCGAAGCTGACCCATAGGAAGTAAGGAATTAAAATCAATCCGGCAGCCTTTGAGACCCTGTAGAAGATGATTATGTTTGCAAGTATAAGGAATAACAGGAGGATTATGTCGATCAGGCCGAAGAGCGGGCTCCTTAATCCGAAGAACATTATCGACCACAGAAGGTTCAAGGCCAACTGCAGTGAATAGATTATGATGCACTGGTCCTCTTTTCCTCCGAAACCATTTTTCCATACTAAGTAAAAAGAGATCCCTATCAGGATATAGAGGAATGTCCAGACAGGCCCGAACAGGTAGTTCGGCGGGTTAAAAAAGGGTTTGCTGAGCGTAAGATACCATGAGCCCACCGACATTGTAGTGAAGATCGAGCCTAAGTATCCTATCAGAAGCGGGATTCCTATTGATATTATT
>CAZPXC010000032.1:0-18083 GCA_964590935.1 uncultured Methanosarcinales archaeon | reverse complement strand
GCGCGCCTGTATTGAGCCATTGCAATGGTATAGGTATGCTTTAGATTATTTATAATTAATCAATACACTTTGTTTCTGGAATCGGTCAATACCGGCCACAGCACCATCAAAGCGAAAATTTTTTAAACACTCTGAAACATAGGCATGGTATGTTCAGAAAAAGGGGGCAGAGCTGGTCTATAGAGACCTATATTGCTATTGCGATATTCCTTATTGCGATAATATTCTTCTATGGCCTGATAACAACAAAAAACTACAATTCAAACATCGGCGTGGAGGTGGAGAAGATAAGCAAGGAGTTTATGGCCGGAAAAGAGCTCCAGGACGGCCAGCTGTCAGAGCAGGAGCTACAGTCTCTTCTTAACATGAGCTGTGATGACCTTAAAAAGAGGTTCGGCACAAACAAGGAGATATGCATCTATTTCAAGGACACAGACGGCAACCTCATAACCAACGGGACACACACAGTATTTGGCATAGGCTGCCCCGGCATCAACATAAGCGGCAGGGACTGTGGGAGTGTGGAGGAGATCACGTAAAAACCGAAGGGTGATTGAAAATCAAAAAATCCGGAAAAAAAAGCCATAGGAAAAAGCCAGCCATCAGCAGGGTGCAACATCGAAAAAGGACAGATATAAAAGAGCATAAGAAACAAAAAAGCCATGGGCATCATGAAGCTGTTATCTTGACTGTCATAATCCTTCTGATGTTTTTCCTCTTGTTTGCATTCCTCGACATATCAACGGAAAACAACAAAACAGGCATAAACAGTGCAAACACGACAGGCTTCCTGGTCAAAGACCTCATCGATGATGGCCAGCTGACAAAGGACGAGATGGCAAGGATCGGCCAGCTGAACTGCGAAGACATCAAGAGGATGCTTGGCACGAACAAAGAGGCCTGCATCTATTTCAAGGATGCTGACGGGAATATCGTTGATATGCTCAATGACGGCAGGTTTGGTGTCGGCTGTCCCGGGCTTGAGATAGACGGCCAGAAGATCTGCGCATCAGGGAAATAATTATATACTGTAGGATAGTTCTGCTTTAGGATGAAAGAGCTGCAGATACGCAGGGAGAATTACAAGAACCTTCCGAAGCTGGCCGGCTTTTATGCTGATTCAGGAATTAAAGAGCTTGTTCTTCATTTTAACCCTTCTTCGCCTGACATTGGCTCTGTAAAAAAATACCTCATGATGAGCCTAGAGCATGAGGCAAGGTCGAGGATTCGCCTTCTTGATATACCATTCTGTCTTGTGCCCAATGCAGAAGACCATGTGACCAACCCGGAATCAGGGCAAAAAACAAAAGTTCCTGCCTGCAGCAGATGCATCTTTGATGGCAGGTGCGGCGGGCTCTGGAAGAATCATATAAATACATACAAGACTCTGCTTGAACCAATCATGGATAAGCCTGAAGAGATCGTGCTTGAGCTGACAAGCAAGTGCAACCTTGCATGCCCTTTCTGCTTTAACAAGACGATCTATCAGGATAATGAAAACTTTAACATGGATATCAGCCTGGCAAAGGATGTGATAGACCAGGCAAAAGCCCTCAAGATAAAGCATGTCAGGTTCAGCGGTGGAGAGCCTCTGCTGCATCCCGGGCTCATGGAGCTGATAAGATACGCGCATGAAAAATCCCTTGGAGTAAGGCTTAACACCAACGGCACCCTTATCGACAAAAGTTTTGTTTCACAGGCAAAGGACCTTGTTGATAATGTCCTGATCGGGCTGAACAGCCGTGAAACTGAAACCGAAAAGATTGCTGCATTGAGGCTCCTTAAAAGCTCGAAAATACCCATCGTCAGGGTCGGCACAATGGCAACAATGAGCATGGTTAAGGAGCTTGACAAGCTCTTTGATATTATACAGAAAATAGGCATCAGATACTGGGAGTTTTACAGGCCTGTCCTTCTGTCAAAGGAGCAGCAGGACCTGGACCAGGCAAGCATCGGGCTTCTTGCAGAGAAGATAATGGAATACTACAAAAATAACGGCCTGTTGTTCCAGGTTGCAAATGCACTGCCCTTCTGCTCCCATGACCCAAATAAGATCAATTTCATATCAGTCGGGGCAAGATATGATGACGGCCATTCCCGCCTTGTCGTCGATCCGAGAGGATACGTCCGGCCGAGCTATTTCATAGACGAGAATCTCGGCAGCGCATCAGACATCAGCTCATGCTGGAACCACAGCTTCATGAAAGGAATCAGGGATCTTAAGCTGATGCCTAAGGAATGCAAAGGCTGCTTTTACAGGTATAAATGCAAAGGGGGAAGCAGGTATTTCGCCAGGCTGTTTAACGGCAGCTATAATGCGAAAGACCCGCTCGCGGTTCCGGAGAGGACGATGGGTTAAAACAATAAACTATATAAACGGATAACATTTAATATTTCAGGAAGATGCATATGCGAAAAAGGGGTTATTTTTTCATAGTGGACTCGCTGGTGGCGCTCGCTGTGCTCTGCGTTGGCATTGTCCTGGTCTTTTCCCAGCACGACTACAAGCCGAGCACAGACCAGTCATACTCCCTTTCCAATGATATTCTAAACATTCTTTCGTACAATAAGATCAAGAACATAAACAATGACTATGCAGGGAGCAACAGCAACCTTACGCGAAACGGCAACATAACCGATATCGACAAGACGCTGCTCGAACAGGTTGCAGAATTCTACTACAGGAACAAGACCAAGGACTGCTCGTTCTGCATGGGCCTCATAGACAAGTTCCTGAGCAACATAACAGTAAACCTTATCCCTGCAGAATACAATTATCTTATAAAGATACAGAACGAGACTGTCTACACCCACTCATCGATGGACATCAATAGCTCCCTTTTTGTCATACCGTCAAGGAAGATTGTCCACGGCTTGTATAACGGCACAGAGCTCTACGGGCCGTACATCGTGGAGGTGCTTTCATGGGGCTGAGCACCAGGAAAGGGTTTTTTTTCACATTCCTAGCGCTGCTGCTCACTGCGATATTTATCATGCTATTCTCATCCAGGCCCTCTCTCTCGCCCTCGCCTGGCTTTTCATCAGAAAAGGCCAAGATCGAGGTGACGAATTCCATAACAAAGGACCTGAAGGACGTTTTCCTTCCCAGGATGATGCTATCCTCTTCAAAGATAGCCCTTGACATCCTGATGAAAAACATCAGCCAAAGCGGCAGGCCGATCGACGATATAAACCTCCGCGCAGAGGAGCTGCTTTTAAACGGAACACTATATGGCGTGCCACAGCCCGAGATGGCCAACCATACCCTGTACAACTGGTCTGGGAAGATCACCAGGCTGACCGATGAGTATTTCCGTATGAAGACAAATATCACATTCTATAATGTGAGGGTGTATCAGACAGCACCATGGAAAGTGACGTTTGCCGCAGATGTGGGCATAGTGAGCAACTATTCAGATATCATATATGATATAACAGATGAGGTCTTATCAAACATATCGATACTGGGCTATGATGACCCTATGTTTCTGCTCCATGGGAAAAAGAGGAGCATCACCATGGCAGACACAGAGACCTGGAACCTCTCTGAGACAATAAAGCACATAGCAAACGGGACATTCACGGATTATTACGGGGCGCCGAGCTTTATCATGCGCATGGAGAACGACAGCAGTGCATCTGCATGCTGCGGCATCGAATCCATACTCAACTCATCATTCGGGAACTACAATTATTCATACATCGACTACCTGTTCTGGAACCAGACGTACAGCTGCGACAAGACCGGCAAATACAAAAACCTGTTCAATGTGACTGCCATCGGCGCCATGCCCGCTGGTACAGGCAATTATGTCAAGCTTGACCCAGACCATTTCGGGTTTTACGGGATAAGCTATGATGATAAGGATGAGGACATATGCAGCTGATGATGCTTTTGATACCACTTTATCCCAGTAAACAAAATTTTTATACTAATCATAATATGAGAAAAAGAAGGGGTTTTTAAGCATGTTAAGGACAGATGTGGACAATTTTTTGGACATTATCAAGAAAGAGGGCAAGATAGCCCTGAACAGGGTTGCAAAGATTCTCCAGGTCCCTTTAAAAACTGTTGAGGCATGGGCTGATTTCCTGGTCGAGGACAAGGTTATCGGCATAGAGTACAAGTTTACGACACCCTATGTCTACATGAACCGTGAGAAGAGCGAACAGACAGAGATGAGAAATTATATGCAGTTCGATACAAAGAAAGAGTTTTACGAAAAGGCTGCAAACAGAGGCCTTAATGCCGGGCAGATCAAGCTTCTCTGGCTGAAGTATGTCAACCTGAACAAGGAGGCCATGAAATCCATGTTTTATGAGAAGGCCAAGGCAAGAAAGCTTGAAAAATCAAAAGTTGATGAGCTGTGGAGAAAATATGTCGAATATATGGAAAGTGGTGACTAATACTGAATGGACATCGATGATTTTTTGGACAAGGAATCCAAGGAGAAATCCGGGGATAAGGATACAAAAGAGACTGCTCCGGCAGAGAGCGGGGAAGAGAAGACCATGGATGAGGCAGCAGCGATTACAGGCAATATCCAGGAGATCAAAAAGCTCATGGAAGAGAAAAAATTTGATATTGCCGAGAAGAGATACATGGAAGCCAAGGAGAGATACAGCCAGCTTGCAAGGAAACAGCTCGAGCAGCAGAACAGGATATATAATGAGCTGGTAACTATCAACAGGGACATGCTAACAGGGCTAAACAGCCTCAGGCAGGAGACAGAGAAGAAGATAGGCATAATAAGGGAGCTGTTGGCAAAGGTCCACCAGCACATGGAGAACAATGAACTGGATGTTGCAAACCAGGTCTATTCCCAGCTTACAGCCATGTTCAAGGAGCTCCCTGACATCATGCCGGACAAGAAGGTCCAGCTCGAGCATGAGATGCTCTCCCTTCACGTAGCACTGAGCAGCAAGACAAATACCGCAGCGACAGCGCAATTCCAGAACCAGTTCAGGGAGATGCAGAACCTGCTCAGCTATGCGTTCAATTCCATGAAGCAGGGCGATATAAACAATGCGACCAAGATTTACCAGAGGGTAAATGTGCTTTACAGCCAACTTCCGGCAGGTTTTTTATATGAAAAGGCCGCGGCATATCAGCAGATACTTAAGCTGTTCAAGGCTATCGGCAACGAGCATGCCAACCCGCCTGTAGAGCAGCCAGCAACCAGCACGGAGGCAAAACCAGGCAAAAAGCCCAATCCAAAATAAACATCAACAAGATTAGCTTTATGCTGCATATACTCAGATAGCGAAGGTCAGAAAAAATGGAAGAAACCCAGGGTGAAGGAAACAAGAGCAAGCTGCTTGACTCTTACAGGCTCAATGTGGACAATACACTTATCGATGTAAACATTGTGTTCCATGATGAGGATACTGTCCCAAGGTATAATGTTGGCATAACCAACATGAGCACCACGACAAAGATAATACTCGAAAAGATAAGGGAAGAGTTCATATCCCAGGTCGGCATCGGCGTCATTGAGCTTTCTGAATCAGGCGGGATTGAGAAGATCAAGAGCGAGTTCAGGAAAGAGATATCGAGCCTCCTGAAGAAATATTTCCCTAATGCCGAGAAAAAGACCAAGGACATGCTCATCAACTATGTCATCAAGCAGAACCTGGGCCTGGGAAACATTGAGATACTGCTTAGGGATAAGGAGATAGAGGAGATCGTTGTCAACAACTCCAAGGAGCCTGTATGGGTATACCACAGGAAGTTCGCATGGCTCAGGACCAACATCATAATCCCTACAGAAGCCAGGATAAGGCATTTCTCGACGATGATAGGAAGGGATGTCAACAAGGAGATAACCCTGCTCAACCCGCTTATGGATGCGCACCTGCTTACAGGAGACAGGGTCAACGCCACACTTGAGCCCATATCGACAAAGGGAAACACCATCACCATCAGGAAATTTGCAGAAGACCCATGGACAGTGACAGATTTCATAAGGATCGGGACTTTCAACATCCAGAGTGCAGCGCTCATCTGGCTATGCGTCCAGCATGAGCTGCCTCTGCTCCTTACAGGAGGAACCGGTTCTGGAAAGACGTCCACATTAAACGTTATATGCGGTTTTTTGCCGCCGAACCAGCGTATAATATCTATAGAGGACACAAGAGAGCTCCAGCTGCCGAAAACGCTTCACTGGATTCCGCTTGAGACAAGGCTTCCTAACCCTGAGGGCAAAGGAGGCGTATCGATGCTTGACCTTATCATCAACTCTCTCAGGATGAGGCCTGACAGGATACTCATGGGAGAGATAAGGAGGAAGAAAGAGGCAGAGGTGCTCTTTGA
Organism: uncultured Methanosarcinales archaeon; assembly: GCA_964590935.1. Classification (GTDB taxonomy): domain Archaea; phylum Nanobdellota; class Nanobdellia; order Woesearchaeales; family DSVV01; genus CAYXZQ01. Next base: position 11,770 of record CAZPXC010000032.1, on the reverse strand, counting down.
AGCGATGCATACAGGCCACAGTGTCTATGGAACATTCCACGCAAACAATGCCGAGGAGACGATAACCAGGCTGACAAACCCGCCGATTGATATCCCAAAGCTCGTCATCCCTGCACTTGCCGGGATCGTCTGCCTGAACCGCAACAGGAGGACCAACAAGCGAAGGCTCCTCCAGTTTGCAGAGATACTCCCCAGCGGAGACCCGAATGTCATCATGGAACTTGATGTTGTAAAGGATGTCATAAGGCGTGTCGGCGAGTTCAAGGTCATTAACAAGACCCTCAAGCTGTTTACCGGGATGACAAATGATGACATTGAGAAAGACCTCAGGCAGAAGGAAAAGATCCTGCAGTGGATGGTAAAAAATGACATCCGCGACCTTGACAAGCTTGGCCTCCTGATGTCCCGCTATTATCGGGGAAAACTGAAATTATAGGCTTTTCTCAGGGAGTGTGAGAGAAAATTGTAGACTTCATCCACAGGATTACAAAGGCATTTCCCAAGCTTGAAACAGAGCTGCGTATGGCCCATATCAAGGACAGGCCTGAGGATTTTATCAAAAAAAACCTTAAAGGCTCTCTGGTCTATTCCCTGGGGCTGTCTGTCTTTGCATTCTTCATGATCGACATGCTCGAAAAGCCGGTATATTACCTGATATTCATCTTCCCCGCACTCTTTATCCTCTTATTCCTTATGCTGCTCAAGTCGCCCATGACCAAGATATCGAAGAGAAGGAGGGACCTTGACAGGGAGGTGCTCTTTGCAGGCAGGTATATCCTGGTCAAGATCCATTCAGGCAGGCCGCTTTTAAACTCACTGATTGATGCCTCGCAGAGCTTTGGGGTGGCGAGCAAGTATTTCAAGGAGCTTGTCGACGATATCAACATGGGCACGCCGATAGAGAAGGCCCTTGACAATGCCATGAAATATTCACCATCAATAAAGTTCAGGAAGATACTCTTCCAGGTCAGCAACTCGATAAAGATAGGCATCGATGTCAGCGAACCATTGTCAAACACGCTCGATGAGATATCGCAGCAGCAGATGGTCGAGATACAGAGATACGGTAAGAAGCTCAACTCCCTGTCCATATTCTACATGCTTATAGCTGTTGTCATGCCTTCGATAGGGGTTGCCATGTTCGCTGTCATCGGCAGCCTTATCGGGCTGAGCGAGCTTGCCGGAAAGATATTCTATATCATCCTGGCGCTCCTTGCGATCATGCAGATCGTCTTTATCACGATATTCAAGTCCGCGCGACTCACGGTGAACCTATAATGAAACTGTTTTATGCTGAGGAATTTGGCAAGGCATTCGTGCCGAAGAAGATCCGGCCGGACCTCAGGTCATACCTGTTCAAGGCAGGGATAACCAGCGAGCCCTATGGCTTCTTCGGCTTTTTGTTCTATTTTGCCCTGCTGGTCACTGTGATGCTCTACTTCATGTTCTTCTACACGACGCTCCAGTCCATGGGCGAGACGCTGGGGATGATAAACTCTATCGTCCTGCAATTTTTCGGGACAGCTATCATCTTTGCCGCGATGATGTTCACCATAATAGGTGTCATAATAATGTTCATATATGTATACATGGACATAAGGATATTCAACCGGACCAGGAGGATGGAGGAGATACTGCCTGATTTCCTTGAAGTGGTATCCTCTAACCTCAAGGGAGGGATGTCTTTTGAAAAGGCCCTGTGGATGGCAATAAACCCAAAATTTGGAGTGCTTGCAAACGAGATTGCGCTTGCTGCAAAAAAGGTGATGACAGGACAGGATGTGGACATCGCGCTTACTGAGTTCAGCCTCAAATACGATTCGCCGATGCTCAAGAGATCGATGAACCTTATCATAAGCCAGATACAGAGCGGCGGCGAGATATCCGATATCATCGACAGGGTCGTGATTGACCTCAAGAAGACCAAGGCCCTGAAAGAGGAGATGAGCGCATCTGTGCTTACCTATATGATATTCATCGCAGCCATCGTGGTCGTGATATCACCCGTCCTTTTTGCCTTGTCCTATGCCCTCTTAAACGTCATCCAGAGCGTGACCTCGCTCCTTGGTGCGAGCATGGGAAATGTCAGCACATCGATGCCCCTCTCATTCTCTGATGTTGCCATCGACCCTGAGAGCTTCGTGTTCCCTTTTTCATTTATCGCTATTGGCATAACAGCTGTCGGCTCATCCATGATCGTATCTATCATCGAGAAAGGCAACATCAAGGGCGGTATAAAATACATCCCGATGTTCGTGATAAGCTCCCTTGTGATATACTGGATAGCAGTAAAGGTGATGGCTGTGCTATCAGGGTTTATCAAGTTCTAGGTTCTTGAGATTTACCTGCTGGACGTTGTCCATCAGCGCCATCCTCTTTATGATGCTTGAGAAATGGCCTGAGAAAAATTTCACATAGCGGAACATCGGCAGGAAGAACGGGTTGACCAGGTTCGGGATCTTATCGAGCAGTTCGATATGCTGCAGTCCGATCTTGCCATAGTACAGCTTGTATATCCTGCCTCCGCCGGCAACAAACTTTTTCAGCTCAAGATAGCCCTGAAGATAACACAGGTCCTTTGTGTAAGCTCCCGGCACAGATGTATCGCTCAGGCCGCGCTTTGCCCGCAGCGTAAGGCGCCAGGCAGTATCCTTGGCAAAGTATTTCCTGAGCATGCGGTAAGTATCCAAAAACGAGGCTTTGAGCGCTGAATTTATCGCAATGACCCTCCCTGCATATACCCGCAGGACATAATTGTTCAGGCAGTTGTTAAGCTCCTCATTGAACACAGCCAGTCCCTCTTCTGTCATGAGATATCCGGGAAGACCCCTCGAAAAGAACTTATACGGCTGATTTGCTCCGTTCTCTGCCCTTATTATATGCGTGCCTATCTCATGGACAATGATCCTTTTAAGAAAATTACGTGAAAAACGGCTTTTTTTCTTTATAAGCAGCTTCTTCTGGTTTATCTTGACAGCAGCGACCGCGACCATATCCTTCTGCTGCACATCCCACGGGAAGCCGTACTTGAGGAATGCAACCCTGAGCTTTCGGATTATCTGTGCTGTCGTATACACAATCGGTTCGGGCCTTGTCTTCAAAAGAGCCAGCTCGCCGGCCTTCCTAAGCAGGGCACTATCAGGCCTGCCATGCATCCTTATCGACAGGTCCGAAAAGTCTTCAGAGCCTATGTTCTCTATCAGACCGATATCCTCAAGATACCTGTCCCTGATCTCACCAAGGATGTTGCCGACAACCGAGCTGTCTGGCCTGATCCTTCTGAGAGAGTTTTTCAGAGTGCCGAGGTATGCCCTATGACGGCTGTACTCAAACTGCGGATTATAGCCTCTTCTTGAGAAGAATTTCTCCTTCTCCTCATCAGCATTTAATGGATTTATTACTGTAAAAGACAGTCTGCGGCTGATCTTATCGAGCTTTTCATCTATCGTTTTCAGCTTGTTCATTGTATTAAAATACCTATTATTATCAAATAATCTATATTAATATACACTATCATATATTTAAATTTTTCTGTCTACTAAAAGATTTAAATATCTGCCGGATTACGGCTGTCCATGGTCGATTATGCCGAGAGAATTAAGGAGCTGGAGGAAGAGCTTAAAAAAACGCCTTATAACAAGGCGACGCAGCACCATATAGGGCTTGTCAAGGCTAAGATAGCAAGGCTGAGGGACAAGGCCCTTGCAAGGAGCGCAAAATCAGGGGCAGGGCATTCCTATTCTGTCAGGAAAGCCGGTGACGCCTCTGTTGTCCTTGTCGGCTATCCTTCTGTGGGAAAATCGACTGTGCTAAATGCCCTCACCAATGCGTCATCCGAGACAGCTGCATATGCATTCACCACCCTTGACGTTATCCCTGGCCAGCTTGAGTACAACCATGCCCAGATACAGATCCTTGACCTGCCAGGCATCCTGAAAGGCGCATCTATAGGCAGGGGCAGAGGAAGAGAGGTGCTCTCTGTCGTGAGGAACGCAGACCTTGTGCTTTTTATAGTGGAGGTAGGCCATCCTGAGCATTATCCTATACTGAAAAAAGAGATATATGATTCCGGGCTCAGGCTGAATGCTAAAAAACCCGATGTCCGGATCATGAAAAAGCCAAGAGGAGGTATAAGGATAGGGACGACTGTTAAGCTTACAAGGCTCACCAGGAGGACAATCGAGTCGATCCTGCGTGAGTTCAGGATCAGCAATGCAGATATCGTCATAAGGACTGACATCACAGCTGAGCAGCTTATTGATGTGATTGAGGACAACAGGATCTATGTTCCAAGCCTTCTCCTCCTAAGCAAGATAGATATGGTAAGCCCCGAAAGGCTGCACAAGATTGAGGAAACGCTCAGGCCGGACATATCTGTCAGCGCTGAGAAAAGGATAAATATCGAGAAACTGAAAGAGCTCATATTCAGAAAGCTTGACTTCATCAGGATATACTGCAAGCAGGTCGGGAAGAAGGCAGACATGGATGTGCCTCTTATCCTAAAAAGATCCTCAACCGTCGAAACAGCATGCAACAAGCTTCACCGCAATTTTTCAAAGAGCTTCAGGTTTGCAAGGATATGGGGCAGCTCAGCCAAGTTCCCGGGCCAGAGGCTCAGCCTGAAGCATATCCTTCAAGATAAGGATATCATAGAGATTCATGTGCGGTAGCGCGGCCCTGATCTCTCACAAGTAAGGCATTTTCAAATCCTTTGATTTGAGGAGCTGCTCTCTTATCTTTTGTGCATCATTGTACAGTTCAGGCTTATTCACAAAGAGGTCGTGGGTCCATTCGACAATTTCAGCGCTCCTTGTCATCCTTACCCCGGCTGATCTCAGATATAGAACATGAAATGCCCTGGCCCTGAACCCGTCGACAGCCCCCTGAGTAGTTAAATACTCCATCAGCTCGATAATCCTGTCATCGTTAAGATCGCTATTGTTGTTTAATGAATGAAAGCTGGAGAGATCTCCGCTTATTATCCTTGTTAGAGAATCCCACTTATCATCACTATACATCTTCATTATGTTTTCAGTTGAATTCGAAAGTCCCATCATGGTATGCTCCCTTAGCGCCATGCTCTGGCATATGTCCAGCACATCTTCTAGCAATATTTCATTGTACTTTTGGTCCCTCTCGTTCTGCTCAATGGTCCTGTATGCCCTGTCGATGCTGTATCCAGGCACCATGTCAGGCAGGACCCTCCAGTCGGCCCCGTCCCTGAACTTCAGGTATGCAGCCTTGTGCTTTTCAAGCCATCCCTTAAGCAGATTATTAAACGGGAAAAAATCCCTGAGAAAGTCCCCCAGTTTTCCCAGTCTAGAGAAAAAATCACCCTGTACGCCAACATTGTATGCAATCTCCTGGACATCATCTGCATCAGGATTGAAAGGATGGGATTCCCCGCCATATCTGTAGTTTGCCATATTTGCATCTTCTGTATAGAGATTTATCATATCTGCAATCTCCCTTATCCTCTCTTCCCTCCCAAGTTTTTGGACTAATGTATCCTTCCTGAGTGAGATATAAAACTCCAGCATTGGGCCCATTCCAGGTGGAAAATCCAATGTCATTTATAAAATTATAGTTACTTTATAGTGATTATTGTTTCTAACATAACTTAGAAAAAACTTACATAAGACCTCTGCATTTTGATGCTGAGACGGATTCTTGGATGTAGCCAATACAAAAGAAAATTATATAAACATTCCTTCTTTACTCTGGCATATGTCGCTGTTTAAGGATATGCTAAAATCGGACGAGACACTCTTCAAGAACGACGTGGCCCTGGATTTCGGTTTCCAGCCCAAGGTCCTGATGTACAGGGAAAACGAGCAGAGGTACATCGCAGGATGCATAAGGCCCCTGCTCCAGAACAGGAACGGGAAAAACGTCTTCCTGTACGGGAGGCCTGGCATAGGAAAGACAGTTGCAGTGAGGCATGTCCTGGGCGAGCTTGAAGAAGAGTATGACGAGACATACTGCCTTTATGTCAACTGCTGGCAGAAGAACACCACATTCAAGGTCATAATGGAGCTCTGCGACCTGCTCGGCTACAAGTTCACGCAGAACAAGAAGACAGAGGAGCTTCTAAAGATCGTCGCAGGGATAATAAACAAGAAATCCGCAGTGTTCGTATTTGATGAGATAGACAAGGCAGAGGACTTTGATTTTTTATACACCATCCTTGAGCAGATCTACAGGAAGAGCATAATAACCATCACGAACCACAAGGATTTCATCCTCAACATTGAGGACAGGATAAAATCCAGGCTTGCGCCTGACATGCTTGAGTTCAAGCCGTACAACAAAACTGAGACAAGGGGCATACTCGGCCAGAGGATGAAGCTTGCATTTTTCCCGGATGTATGGGATAATGATGCATTTGCCAGGGTCACTGAAAAGACCTTTGAGACAGAGGACATACGCTCAGGCCTGCACCTCATGAAGCAGTCAGGGCTCAATGCTGAGGCAGACAGCTCGAGAAAGGTCCTCCTCCAGCATGTCGAGAGAGCGCTCGGCAAGCTTGACGAGATAAGCATCAAGAACTCAGAAGAGCTTGAGGACGAGAGCAGGTTCATACTGGGCATTGTAAAGGATGCCTCAGGCAGGAAGATAGGGGAGCTTTTCAGGATATACCAGGATGCCGGCGGCAGTTCCTCATACAAGACCTTCCAGAGGAAGATACAGAAACTTGCAGACAACAAGTTCGTGAACGTGAAGAAGATAACCGGCGGCACTGACGGCTCAACCACTATAGTGAATTACCTGAGGACGAAAAAGCTGACGGATTTCCAATGAGAATATACACAAGGGATGAATACAATCTTAGAAAGGCTGAGATAATCAGGGATATAATAAGGGGTGCTGTCTTTATCTACCCTACAGACACCATATACGGCATAGGGTGCAATGCCCTCGACAGAGACGCTGTCCAGAGGATAAGGGACATAAAGAACAACCAGGACAGGCCATTCTCAGTGATGGTTCCCAGCAAGGGATGGATATTCCAGAACTGTGATATTACAGAGAAAGAGCATGAATACCTTGACAGGCTACCTGGCCACTACACCATAATCCTCAACCTGAAGAACAAGAAAAGCGTCGCCAGGAACGTGTTCATGGAGGATGATACACTTGGCCTAAGGATGCCTGACCACTGGTGCCTTGAGATGACAAGGCTTGCAAAGGTGCCGATAATAACGACATCCGCAAACATCACAGGCGATGACTTCATGACCTCGCTTGAGAACCTGAGCAGTGAGGTAAAGAACAAGATAGACTTCATGATAGATGCCGGAGAGGTAGCAGGCAGGCCCTCCACGCTGATAAACCTGACAGGCGAGCAGATGAGCATAATAGAAAGATAAGCCATGCTCAATGATTATTCTATGGCTGTTTTTAGTGAAGCAGGCTTCTTGCCTGCCGCTATCTCCTGGCTCTGGCCAGAGCCCAGTTTTTCCACAAGATAGGGCTTTAGCTCCCTGAACATCCTGGCCTGGTGCCTTATCTCTTTCTCTGCCTTTTCATGGTCAAGCCCTGCGGCCTGGCTGGCAAAGGACACGACACGGGCAAAGTACAGGGGTTTTACTGCATCGATGACCTCCTGCTTTTTTCCGAGCGCAGAAAAGCTGTAAAGGATGTCATATACTGCACCTGCCCAGGTCGTGCTGTCGATATCGTATGTCTGGAATTTCATGGCTTGGTACATCTTCCTGAAGCTCTCATCTGAGAGGCACTGCCTTAATACAAAGAGGTTTTTGAAAAACTCATACGTTGCTGTCTTTTTCATCTCCTCTGTGTCGATCTCCAGGCTGCCCGGCTCATCCATATCCTGCAGCCCGTAGACAGGTATCTCTTCTACCATGTCCTCCTTTTCCCATGCCTGCCTGTTTTTTATTATGTTCTCAAACAGGGTGGTGATCACCTGGACAAACATCTCGTTCAGTTTCGGCTGGCTCACCTTGTGCAGCTTTGCGCCGAGACCTGCCTGGCATATCTTATAGCCGCCGAACACAGCATGGGTTGTCATGAAATTGTCTATCCCGAACTGCCTCGTAGTATGGTCCCATTCCTGCTTTAGCCAGTGCTCCACCATCTTTCCTGAAAAGCCGAAGTCTCCGCCTATGGGCTGGCGTATGTTCTTTCCCATCAGCCCATAGATAAGCGGGTACACAATATTGTTTGTTATAGTGCCGTCATACTTGTGCCTGGAATACAACGGCGCCACAAAATCATAGCCCTCCATCACCGGCGCTGCCAAAAACTTTACCCATTCCGGCGTGATGCTCCTTAGGTCCGCGTCGACAACTATTGTTGTTTTAGCGCCAAGCCTTTGGCAGAGAAGGAAGAGGTTGTAAAAATTATTGCCTTTCCCTCTAACATTCTCAGGAGTGGAGACATATATCTTGGGTGCCTGTGTCTTGGTGCCTAGAAATGCCTGTTTAGTATTGTCAGGGCTGTTGTTGTCGACATTTACTATCGCTGCTCCCTTCCCTGGAAAATGCTCCTTAAGGCCCTTGTCAACCTGGGTTGTCACAAAAGAGATGCTGTCAGCCTCATTGAATGAAGGTATGCCCACAACAATGTCAACATTGGATAGCGATCTTACCATTTTGTAATATGTTATCATACTTTTTGTCAGACAACTAATATATAAATATTTCGGTATGTTATATATTAATATAGAAAAGCGTATAATGAAAAAAAGATAGCTGTTTAATGCTTTTATCTATACCTGCCCAGCGCTTCCTCTTCTATGAAATGCAGCCCTGCAGGGATGACAAGGCACTGCGGAATCAGCGAAAAAGACGCATTAAGAAGCTCGTATGCTTTGCCTGCTCTTATCTCTGGCTTTTCTGAGCCGATGCCTGCGCACCCGACACAGAGCTTATCTTTGTCCAGGCCAGTCCTTATGAGGAAACTGACTGCCTCACTTACTGTCATGAACCTCTTCTCGCCAGGTTTGAGATCAAGAAGGAAGAGGGTATGCAGCCCTGCTTTCTGGTTCTGCTCATATACCTCGAACGGCGACCTGACATTCCTGTTGTCGAAAGGGATGGATGTTGTCCTGCCGAACTTGTACAGCTCCAGCCCGGTAATCCCTATCGCATTGATGATAGATGCATTATGGATCGTCTTTGCCCTGATGCCCTTCTTTTCAGCCCTCAACAGGATGGAAGTGTGCGTTGTCGCGCCGAACGGGTCGCCGATAACGAGGAACGCGACATTTCCATTTTTGGCCTTATCAAGTATCTCATCTGTCCCGCTCTCGACAAGCTCCCTGTCAGCCAGGATTATCTTTTTCCCATAGAGCTTTTCTAGCTCAGTTATCCGGCATCCTAGTTTAGAGGTATAGTTCTCGAGATATACATAGTCGCTGTTTTTTACCGCCTCAAGCCCTTTTAATGTGATATCTTTCGCATCCCAGAGTCCCAGGCCGATCATATACAATACCATAGCATATCCGGTTTTGGGTATATGTTTAAAAATATTGTGTGTTCTCAGCAATGTTCCTGACTGGGTATTTTTCTCCAGCTCCATCAGGAAAAAACCAACAAGAGAATACTTAAGAGATTCACATAACAGTGTGCAAAAATTTATAAATTCTCGCTGGTTTGTTTTTTTATGCCAAACCTGGGGATGTTTACTGGAACCAGAAAAAGAACACACAGAAGGCAAGATTGCTCCTGGATAAAATAACAGAGGTAATTAAATGAGCATCCTTATCAAAAACGCCCTGCTTGACAATAAAAAAAAAGATATCTACATAGAAGGCAGCAGGGTATCTGAGATAGGCAGCAACATAAGCGCAGAGGCTGAATACAGGATCGATGGCAGTGGAATGGCAGCCATCCCAGGGCTGATAAACGGACACGCACATGCTGCTATGAGCCTTCTTAGGGGATATGCAGATGATATGGCACTTGACGAATGGCTGCGAAACAGGATATGGCCCCTTGAGGCAAAGCTCACTGAAAAAGACGTCTACTGGGGCTCAAGGCTGTCATGCCTCGAGATGATAAAGACAGGCACGACATGCTTCAATGACATGTACTGGCACTTCCATGGCACTGCAAGGGCTGCCCTTGACTCAGGATTAAGGGCAGTCATAAGCTCGGTTTTCCTGGACACCTTTGATGAGAAAAAGGCAAAGGAGCAGATAAGAGAGAGCATCAGCCTGCTGAAGGAATCAAAGGGCTATGGCAGCAGGATAACATTTGCCATGGGCCCGCACGCAATATACACTGTTTCTGCTAATTCATTGCAGTGGATAAAGGAATTTGCCGATAAGAACAGGCTGTTAATTCATCTGCACCTGTCTGAGACAGAAAAAGAGGTAGAGGACTGCATGAAGATGCACAAAAAGAGGCCTGTCGAGTACCTTGATGATCTCGGTTTTCTGGGCAAAAACCTTGTAGCGGGCCATGCTGTATGGCTCAACCAAAAGGAAACCCTCCTGCTGAAAAAAAACAATGTAAAGCTCGTCCATAATCCATCATCGAACATGAAGCTGTGCACAGGAAGGGTTTTCCCATACAGTGGTCTGAAAAAGGCAGGGCTTACAATAGGCCTTGGCACTGACAGCTCTGCCTCCAACAACAGCCTTGACATGTTTGAGGAGATGAAGACAGCTGCACTGCTCCAGAAGTTCAGCACAGATAATCCTGTCATCATGCCTGCAAAAGAGGCACTGTCAATGGCGACTCTGGGCAGCGCAATGGCGCTTGGCATAGATGCGGGTGAGATAGCGGAAAATAAGCTTGCCGATATCCTGCTAATTGACCTGAAAAACATCCAGATGCTGCCCAGACATAACCTTATATCGAACCTTGTGTATTCAGCCAACGGCAGCTGTGTTGACACCACCATCTGCGACGGGAAGCTGCTGATGCAGGGCAGGAAGGTTGATGATGAGGAGAAGGTCATTGAAGGCTTTATGGAGCATGCAGAAAAGCTGACTGGATGAGTCTTGACTGCAATAGAAGATAAAAATAAGAGATATGCTTTTGTAATCTGTTTGAAAATTCTCCGGTTTTCGCCGAGAGAACCATAAAAAAGAGGATGTTTTTATATATGTGATGACTAAAAAATACCTGTTGGATACCTGTGTTTGGAGAGATTTTTATGAAAAGCGCTTTAGTAGGTCAGGGAACAACCTAGGAAGATATGCCAGAGTGATATTCATGAAGATAATAAAAAACAAGGATCAGATTCTTTTTTCAGAGGCTTTAACAAAAGAATTAAGCAGGGATTATGATGAGAATGATATCAATGATATGCTTAATCTGTTGTTCGTTAACAGGATATTAATCAAAATTAACATAACAAAAAAAGAATACTTGGAATCAGTAAAATTATCACAGATGAGAAAAGTACCCTTTGTGGATTGTCTAAACGCTGTCCAGGCAAGAAATCACAAGGCCATAATGGTTACACAGGACAGACATTTTTTCGAAAGCCTTAATGACATAACAAAAGCAGTGCATCCACAAGATGTCATCTGAATCTTTTCTGTAGCTCATGCATCAGTTCCTTGCTTACCTCATCCCTGGTTTTCATGTTCTCTTCATAACTGGTGTTTTTCTTAGCTCTCCCCCTGAATTTCATGAATTCCTTTATAAGATCTTCTCTGCTCAGCTCCCTTAGCTTATCCCTGACAGCTTCTCTGAAAAATTCTGTTCGTGAGTTGAAATTATGTTTAGATATGCTCTTATCAATATTCTTTAATACATCATCCTGGAATTTCACACTTACTATCTGCATCGTA
>CAZPXC010000031.1:0-18139 GCA_964590935.1 uncultured Methanosarcinales archaeon | reverse complement strand
AAGAAATCTTTTTATTGGCGCAAGCCCGCAGGCACCAACAGTGCCGTGTTTAAGCCGAATTGCTGCCAGTGAATGAAAAGATTTCTTTTGCACTATCAGGAAAATATCAACATTGCATCACCATGTCAAAGCCGAACCAGCAGCCGTGAATGAAAAAATTTCTACTGCACTATCAAAGAATCAAAATTGAACTGCTGATGCTAACCCTACTTTTTGCTTTGAGGCTTCTGAAAAACAAAATTTTTTAAATACATCCCGATTTTTCCGCAAAGATATGACAAAACCAAAGATATGCGTCGTTGGCCTGGGCTATGTCGGGCTTCCGCTGGCAGTCGAGTTCGGCAAGATATCCAGCATAACAGGCCTTGACATAAACAAGAAGAGGATAGAACAGCTGAAGCAGGGCAATGATTCCAGCGGCGAGGTATCCAAAGCTGAGCTGAAAAGATCAAGGATATCATTCACTTCTGACCCGAAGGCGATATCAAAGGCTGATTTCATAATAGTTGCGGTCCCGACACCGGTCACAAAGGCCAATGTCCCTGACATGAGCTACCTGACATCAGCATCCAAGCTTGTGGGGCAGAACCTCTCAAAGGGCTCTGTCGTCGTCTTTGAAAGCACGGTCTATCCAGGGGCTACAGAAGAGGTATGCGTCCCGATAATCGAGAAATATTCAGGACTGAAATGCGGCACAGGCTTTAAGGTCGGATACAGCCCTGAAAGGATCAATCCAGGGGACAGGGAACATACTATCAGCAGGATAGTCAAGGTCGTCTCAGGCATGGACAAGAAGACCCTTGACAGGGTTGCAGATGTGTATGGCACGATAATAAAGCCAGGCGTCTTCAGGGCATCGAGCATCAAGGTAGCGGAGGCTGCAAAGGTCATCGAGAACATCCAGCGCGATCTCAATATTGCGCTCATGAACGAGCTGTCTCTCATATTTGACAGGGTCGGCATACCCACAAAGGATGTCCTCGATGCAGCAGGCACCAAGTGGAACTTCCACACCTATCATCCAGGTCTCGTCGGAGGCCACTGCATAGGCGTCGATCCCTATTATCTTACATACAAGGCGCAGATGCTCGGCTACCAGCCGCAGATAATACTTGCAGGCAGGGCGATAAATGAGCATATGCCCAGGCACGTTGCCGAGCTTGTGATAAAGGGCCTGAGCCAGACAGGAAAGGCGCTGAACAGGAGCACTGTCCTGCTTCTGGGGCTGACATTCAAGGAAAACGTGGCTGATTACAGGAACTCAAAAGCCCTGGATCTGATCTCTGAGCTGAAGAGGTTCAACATCGTGGTCAAGGCGTGCGAGCCTCTGCTTGGCGATGATGTGACCGAGCAGGTGTTCGGGGTGCAAAACCTTGAATTTGGCAAGATCCAGAACAGCATAGACTGCGTTGTCATGCTTGCACCGCACGACGAGTTCAGGAAGATAACGCTTAAGGCTCTCAGGGATGTCATGGGCAGGCATCCCCTGCTGATCGACGTATGCTCTTTCTTTTCCGCAAAGGATGCAGTGAAGATGGGCTTTATCTATAAGTCGCTCTAGTGCAGGTAGCGCTTTATCCAGATAAGTCCGGCAGCTGCGGCCAGGAAATACCTGAGTGAGAACAACAGGCCGAAGAGAAGCATGACCGGTGCGGGCGCATAGGCTGAGAAAAGGATTACAAATGCGCTCTCCCTTGTGCCAAGGCCTCCGACAGTGATTGGTATCATCCCTGCAAGCACGCCCAGTGGCATCAGCCCCATGGCGACGAAAAAACTTATCTTGTAGCCTATCACCCAGAACAGGAAATACCCCTGGAGAAAGTTCATGAACCACGTGATAAGCGTCAGTATTATCACCCACAGGACCCTCATCCTGTTTTTCTTGAGAGTCTCAAAATATGACAGCATCTCGAATATTATTTCCCTTAGCCTTCTGAACGGGACCATAAACCTGATAAGCCTGGAGACAGGGCCCTTTGTAAAGTTCACGGTGAACAGGATGATGAGCGCAAGCACAATGGCTGTGAGCATGGCGGCAAGCAGGACAGGAGACCCCATGTCTGTCTTTATTATGATTATGCCTGCCACAGAGAACACTATGAGGGCAAAAAAGTCAAGCAGCTTTTCCAGCAGAGCTGCGCCGGCGCCTACCTTGAGGTTGAACCTTTTGTCCCTGAGAAAAAATGCCTTCCCGAAATCGCCTATCCTTGACGGGGTGACCACATTGAAGCTCTGGCTGAGGAAAAACACCCTTGCTCCCTCGAAGAGCGTTATGTCCTTGTAGTCCTTTATCATCACCTTCCACCTGTATGCCATCAGGAGGAAAGGGACCACGAGAAAAAGCTGCGCTGCGATAAACAGCGGTATGCTGATGTTCTTCAGGCTCTCCAGGAACTGGCTCCGGTTTATCTGTGAGAAAAGGATCAGGAAGATCAGAAGGGTAAGGAATACCGACAAGACAAATATGACGTTCTTCCTGTTGAATACCCTGCCCATGTTCCTTATTGTTTCATTATTGCTTTGACCTATAATAATCGATGGTCTTCTGCAGCCCTTCCTCGATGCTGTGCCTTGGCCTGTAGCCGAGCAGCCTTATCATCTTGGATATGTCAGGGAACCTGTGCCTCACATCGTCCCTTTTCGGCCGGAAGACAGGCTTAAGGTCATTGTTGCAGAGCTTGATGATATGCTCGGACAGGTCCAATATGGTCATCGGCCTTCCTGTCCCGATGTTGATGACCTCGCCGTTTGTGCTGTCTTTTTCCATGGCAAGTATCGTAGCCTCGACATTGTCGTCGATATAGACAAAATCCCTTGTCTGCGTGCCGTCGCCGAATATTACCGGCGGCTTGTTTTTCAGGACATTGCCGATAAATATGCCCACGACAAAGCCATAGTCGCTCGAGTCCTGCCTCGGGCCGTAGACATTGAAGAACCTCAGCGAGCATGTCTTGAGCCCGTACTCCTTGTAGTAGGATTGGAAATATTTCTCGCCCATCAGCTTGGTCACCGAATACGGGAGCTTGGCGTTGAGGTGGCCGTCCTCCACCTCCGGGATCTCCACCGGCTCTCCGTAGACCTCTGAGGATGAGGCGAACATCGCCTTCTTTACGTCATGCTTCCTGCACAGCTCAAGCAGCCTCCTTATACCGAGCACGTCGTCAAGCACGCTCAGGGGGTTCTCAAGCGTCCTTTTCACGCCGACCACGGCAGCGTAATGGAATACCCAGTCAAACTGGTGCTTTTTGAACACCTCGTCCAGCTGGCTTGTGTTGGAGTCTGCGTTGACCAGGGTCAGGTTCTTGTTCCTGGCCAGGTTTTCTTTTCGGCCTGTCGAGAAGTTATCAAGGCATACGACTTTGTGGCCTCTTGAAAGAAGCTGCTCGCACACGTGGCTTCCTATGAACCCCGCGCCGCCTGTTACAAGTGCACTCTTCACTTAGCATCACCTTCTTGTAATATTTTTCTTGTCTTTTTCTTCCCTTCCTGCACAGCGATGTACTCTATCGTCTTGTTGAGCTTCTGCTGTGTCGACTTGATGTTGCTGTGCATCATGAACATGAGTATGAATATTATAAGGATCGCGAAGAACAAAAAGAAGTCCATTATCTCCAGGTTGAAGACGACCTCGCCTATGAACCGGATCTTATTGAACAGTACTACAGCCACGATGAAGAATGCCCAGACAATGGCCCAGATGATAAGGTCCGCCAGCTTCTGCTTCCTGAGAAAATACCTGGCGAACGTTACCGCCATCATGATTATCCCGATGGATAGGACAATCACCTGCGCTATGCTCACCATTCTTTGAGCCTCCATTTCAGCATGGACAGGACAGACTTTACAGCATCGGTCTTTGTCATGCCTGTCTTTTTGCCGGAGTAGATAGTCTTTACCCTGACCTCCCCATACTTCAGCTTTGCCCTTCCCACTCTCATAACGAACTCTGAGACGACGCCGTACCTGTCCGAGACCCATCTCAGTTTCGGGTATGCCTCGGCTGTAAATAGGTGGTATCCTGTCTGGCTGTCCATGATCCTGACGCCAAAGAGCGTACTTGCGATGAATGAAAGCCCGCGGTTTCCTATCCTCTTGACAAGCGGCATGTTCTTGTCCTGCGGCCTGGCGCCGAAAACTATATCAAGCTCTTTTTCGACAAGATGCTTTTTCAGCCTCGGGATTTCGCCCGGGTCGTGCTGTTCGTCCGCATCTATGGTGAGCATGTACCTGGCGCCTGACTCTGCAGCGATGTCGCACCCGACCCTTGTCGAGAACCCCGCGCCCATGTTGACAGGGTTTGTGATTACGATAGCTCCCGCATCCCTGGCCCTGTCGGCGGTATTGTCCCTGGAGCAGTCATCGACGACGATGGCCTGGTCGACATACTTCCTTGTTTTTTTCACAACCCTGCCTATGCATTGTGCCTCATTGTAAGCAGGTATCACAGCCCATGTTTCAAACTTCATCTTATGCAGGAATCCAGAAGAGTTCCTAAGAATTGCCTTGTTTTCTTCCCGGCTATTCCAGTGGAAAAGCTAAATGATAACCTATTTATATGTGTTTTCATTTCTTCTCTGGATGGATATTATGCAGATTCTGCTTGTGATTACCAGTGTTCTTGGCTTCGTCGGTATACCTTCATTATTGCTATATAGCCTGGCAGTGAGAAGGCTGACGTTCACAGGCTCAGTCGCACTGGTCCTGATGGCCCAGTCGATAGCCTTCTCGCTCACAGCGCTCTTCTTCGGCTATAATCCAGTGGTCACCTGCCTGGAGGTCCTTGTCGCTTCGCTTATCATGGTCCTGCTCATATTTTTAAGATACCTTAAAGGCAAAAAACCAGCACCCGGGCCCAGGCTCAGGATATCATATGCTGCGATCCTCATATTCTGCATCGCCGCAGTCGTCTTCATCTCTGTTCCCCTAATAACGAATGTCCCGTTTGATGTTGATGGCCAGGGCTTTGGCTATATGTCACTCGTGGTGAAGCAGGGCGGCAGCATAACGCATCTGTCCCCTTACTATCCTGATGTCGAGTGGGTCTATTCCCCGGCATTCCCCATATTCTCAGCATTCATATCTGATGTTTCAGGCGCACCTCTGCACGTTGCGATGCCTGTTTTTGCAGCCATCCTGTCGATATTGCTTCTTGCCTCTGCCTATGAGTTCGGCAGGTTTGCAAAGGACAGGCTCTTCGGGCTCCTGATGGTAATATGCATGTTTATCGGCCTTTGGCTCTTTACATCCTATCTCGACGGGCATTATGCGATGATACTTGCGACGCTTTTCCTTGTATATTTCCTGCGTTACTTTTTCAGCGCACTCAAGCGCCCTGACTTTTATAATATCTCCCTCTCGGCCATTGCCCTTGCCGGGGTCGCTTATGCGCATCCTGACACAATATTCAATCTTCTTATTGCCTTTGTGCCTTTCTACATCATCATATTCCTGTCGCGTGAACGAAAAACCCTGAGCATGAAAAGATACATGGCTCTCTTCTTCCTGATACCCATTATTGCCGTGATTATCTTTTCACCTTACATGCTCTACGCAGTAAAAGTCCTCGCAGCAAACTCCTTTGAACACATAGGCTTTTACACGAGCATGAGAAATCTTTCTTTCATTGTCATTTACGGGGGACTCCTTATCCCGTTACTGGCTATAATCGGGCTTTATTATGCTGTAAAGAGGCGCACTGCCATGGACCTTCTCATGGTGACCTGGTTCTTTGCGATAATCGAGTTCTCATCGATCGGCTTTTTTGAGTGGCTGTTTTCCCGTTTCAGGTACAGTCCCATGTCGCTGATGTATCCTACAGGCGTTGGATGGCATGCACCGATAATCCCTTATGCGTTCCTTGCATCAGTAGCTTTATACAGCCTGTTCAGGGCATTCCGTAACAAGAGTCCCAAACTGCATGAATATCTCGCAGGAAAGCTGAGCCTGTTCCTGTCTGTTGTTCTTATAGTCCTGGTAGTTTCTGTATTTTTTGCGCCGAAGATTATCGGGTTTAGCAAAAAATTCCCATTGCCGCTCTATGGCGAGTTCTCGTCAAAGGATGATGTGAATGCGATGCTCTGGTTAAAGGAGAATACGCCTGAGGACGCATTTATCTTAAACTACCCTATTGTTAACCTGGAGAACGGTACCCGCTCGGGCTATTTTGAAGGCCACTGGGTGCCGGTAATAAGCGAGAGAAAGACTGTCTACTTCAGGATCCAGCCTTTCTTTTTCAACAAGCAGCCCGTCCTGGACATGCAAAGAGAGCTGTACAGCGCTTATGTTGACCCTGCAAGCGAGGCCTCAAAACAGCTTATGTTTGAGTACGGCATAGATTATGTTATCGTCCCCCAGATCATGGGCAACACAACCGCTTTTTCCAGCATGTACCGCTGGAAGCCGGTAAAGGACATGGTCGAGCAGAAGAGCAGGTTTGAGGATGCTGATTACCTTAAGCTGGTCTATGATTCCAGCGGCGCAAAAGTCTTCAAGGTGGTCGCTGTATGAAACTGGCCAGGATGATTAAAGGTTACCTGTTTTTGTTCCTGCTTTTTCTGGCAACTGCCTTCCTGGTGATAAACATCGTCACCTATATCCAGAACCAGAGGACGTTTGGCCAGATGCTGGAGAGCGGAGGAGTCTACTCGCTGCCTGATGACCTTGCCAGGGCAGAGAGGGTCACAGATATTGTATACCGGATAAATGGCAACGGATGTATCCCGAAGAGCCATATCATCTGTGCAACAGCCGCCATAATCAGGAACGGCGGAGCATGCGGCGAAAGGGTCTTTTTAGAGGTCAGCATGCTCCGCATGCTCGATATCCCTTCCCGGCCGCTTGGACTGATGAAGAGCAGCCAGGACGATGGCTTCTCGCATGTCGTGGTCGAGGCAGATGTCAACGGCAGCCTTATGGTACTTGACCCCTCGTTCAATTCCACCTTTGCAGGCACAGCAGATGGGCTGAAAGACACAGCAGTATTTGAAGAGTACAGGCAGCAGATTAAGGAGAATACAGGCCTTGACTATCCTGAAGAGTATGATTATAACGATACTGCCTATTTCAGGTATGGGGTACTGGGCCCGTTCAAGAATATGGGCATAGCAGTCAGCAGGGTATTATCATTATTTGGCCTGACCATATACCAGTATTACTTCCTGCTGCGCTGCGAGCTCAGGAATATTGTTATCTCTGTGCTTGCCATCTTCGTCCTGGTGGCAGCAGCAGTTTTTCGCCCTGTCAGGCAACACTTCAGGAAAAGAAAACGCCGGCCCAGGAAAAAGAAGAAACGATAGATATTCTTAAGGTGTGCATGGATCCTTTTAGCCTGTGACATATCTCACTATCTCATCAGCGCATCCATCAACTGTGTTTTTTGCTGTATCGACAACGATCTCCGGCTTCTGGGGCTTTTCATAAGGGGCATTGACACCGGTGAAATCCTTTATCAGTCCCTTTCTTGCCTTGCTGTAAAGTCCCTTGATATCCCTCTTCTCGCATTCCTCTACAGGGCAGTCGACAAGTATCTCGACAAAGTCATCGCCGACAAGCCGCCTGGCAGAATCCCTGTCTTTCCTGTAGGGGCTGATGAACGACACAAGTACATTAACACCGCAGTCATAGAACAGCTTTGCGACCTCGCCGATCCTCCTGATGTTCTCGCTTCTGTCCTGCTCTGAAAAACCAAGATTGCTGTTCAGGCCGTGCCTGACATTGTCGCCGTCCAGCAGATATGTGAGCATCCCCAGGCTGTGCAGCCTTTTTTCGACCATAGCGGCCAGCGTGGACTTGCCTGATGAGGGAAGCCCTGTAAACCAGAGAACCTTGTTATTGTGGCCTAATAGCCTTATCCTGTCCTGCCTGGATATATGGCTCTCCTGCCACCTGACATTTGGTGATTTTGCCATCCTAGATCACAGATTCAAGGTATTTTACAACCTCATCCGCGCATTCATCAAAGCTTTTCTTGTCTGTGTCAAGGACCAGCTCAGCTGATTTTGGCGCCTCGTACGGAGCGCTTACGCCGGTAAAGTCCTCGATCTCTCCCTTCTCGGCTCTCTGATAGAGGCCATCCTTATCCCTGCTCTTGCAGCTCTCAAGTGATGCCTTTACAAAGGCCTCGATAAATGTGCCGTTCTTCTCGAGCTCTTTTTTTATCTTTGCCCTCTGCGAGATGTATGGCGTGATAAAGGAGCAGAGCACTATGGCGCCGTTCCTTGCCAGCATCTTTGCTATGAAGACCGCCCTTTCCAGGTTCCTGTCCCTGTCCTCCTTTGAAAATCCCAGGTCCCTGGAGATGCTCTTTCTCAGTATCGAGCCGTCGATGTTCTCAGACCTTATGCCCATCTCCTCCAGCCTGGATGATACCAGCTTTGCGATGCTGCTCTTGCCTGCCTTCGGAAGCCCTGTAAACCAGATGATGACACCGTTTTCTGACAAATAATCCTTGAGGACCTTGTCAGCGCCGGCAGGCATGTTATCCTGCCAGGAATCATCGCCCTTCTGGATCATCTCCCTTATCTCTGTCGCTGATATCCTCTTGATGTTGTCAGGGACAGCTATCTCATTGACCTCATATCCGACACCACGGCCATAGTTCACGCTCTCGATATCGTCTATAATCACGACCTTTGCATCAACCTTGAGCTTATTCATCGCAGCCTCGATCATCCTTTTCCTAAGCATCGGCGGGTAGATATCGTAATGCGTATCTCTCACGAGGATAAGGAGCGGCTTGCCCTCGTCGATCTTCTTCTGCATTATCGCCAGGTGGCCCTTGTGGAATGGGCTCCACCTTCCGATGAATATCGCTCTTTTGCTCATTTTCTTATCAGCTCCAAAAGCTTTTCATGGATCCTGTTGTTGGAGACCAAAAATCCTGTCTCTATCAGGATGTTTTCTTTGTTGTATTTTAAAGTTTTCCCATCAAGGCCCGTCATCTTTCCGCCTGCCTCATCTATGATGGCATTCATCGCGCAGATGTCCCATTCGCTCTGGGGGCCGAGCCGGATGTAGACATCAGCATATCCCCTTGCGACGAGACAGCCCTTTACAGAGCTTCCGCTCGTCTTCACCTCAGCAAATTTCAGCCTGTCGATGATCCCCTGGAGCCTTTCGTTAGCATGCGACCTGCTCTTGACAAGCACCATCTTCTCGGTGCTGTCCTTGTGAGATACTGCAATTCTCTCTGTTTTTCCGTCTTTCACCATGAATGCTCCCATGCCCTGTGATGCAAAATACATCTCCTCTGTTACAGGCACGTATATTACACCAAGCACAGGCCTGCCTTTGTTCACGAGCCCTATGTTGACTGTAAACTCGCCGTTTCTCTTGATGAATTCCTTTGTGCCGTCAAGCGGGTCTATTATCCATACAATATCATTGCTCAGCCTTTCCCTGCTGTCCCTTTCCTCCTCGGTCAGGATCGAGTATTTCGGAAATGAGCTGCGCAGCCCGTTGACGATTATCTCGTTCGCGCGAAGGTCAGCCTCTGTCAGCGGGCTCTTATGTGAATTGTCGTCTACTTTCTCACTGATCTCGAAATCAGATTCATATATCTTCATGATCTCGATCCCGGCCCTGACAGCCAGCTCTTTTGCGGTCTTCAGCTCTTTGCCCAGGTTCATGTTATCCCCTGTATGTGTGTTATGATATAAAAAATATTCTGTTAACTGGCTATGATTTTGTTCTTATCTTTTTAATAGTTGACAATTGAAAATTAATAAACTATTTAAATGATGTTTTTTGCCCTATGAAGATGAAGAGGATACTCGTTACAGGAGGAGCTGGGTTTATAGGAAGCCATGTTGTTGATAAGTTTATAGAACTAGGCCATGATGTTGTCGTCATAGACAACCTCTCTTCAGGCAAGAAGGCAAACCTGAACCCAAAGGCAACGTTCTATGACATGGATGTGCAGGATGAGGCTGTCCGGGAGATCTTCAGCAGGCACAGGTTTGATGTGGTGGACCACCATGCAGCACAGATCGATGTAAGGAAGTCTGTGGAGGACCCTGTTTTTGACGCCAGGACAAATGTGCTGGGGCTCCTTAATATCCTGCAGAACTCGGTAAAGCACGGTGTGAAAAAAGTCATCTTCATCTCATCCGGCGGGGTCGTGTATGGCGACCCTGAAAAACTGCCCCCGAACGAGGACTATCCCTTTGCACCTGAATCGCCGTATGGCGTGACAAAGACCGTAGGCGAATACTACCTGAGATACTATGCCAAGACCCATAACCTGAAGTTTACAGCCCTGCGCTATTCCAATGTCTACGGGCCCAGGCAGAACCCGGAGGGAGAAGCAGGGGTCGTGGCGATATTTTCACAGCTGATGCTTAAGGGAAAGGAATGCAGCATCTTCGGCGACGGGAAGCAGACACGGGACTATGTATCGGTGCTTGATGTTGCCAGGGCGAATGCAGCCTGCCTCGACAAGGGAGACAATGAAAGCATAAACATAGGGACAGGAAGAGAGACTTCTGTAAACCAGCTCTTCAGCCTCCTGTCCAGGATAACAGGCTATGACAAAAAGCCCGTCTACCTCCCGCCGAGGAAAGGCGAGCTTGCCAGGAACTTCCTTGATGTGGGAAAGGCAAAGAATATCCTGGGATGGGTCCCTGGGATGACTTTGGAAGAAGGGCTTAAGAAGACAGTCGACTGGATAAGCTCCTTAAGATGAAAAAGCCGAACCTCTTTATTGTAGGAGAACCAAAATGCGGGACCACATCATTGCATGAGTATCTTGGCCAGCATCCTGACATATTCATGTGCGACCCAAAGGAGCCGGGGCATTTTGCCATGGACCTGCAAAAAGAAAAATATGATTATACAGGAGCCTATTTTAATAAATTCATCAGGGCTGAGAGATACCTTCAGCTGTTTAAGGATGCAAAAGATGAAAAGGTAGTCGGGGAGGGGTCCACTGCCTACCTTGTCTCAAAAGTTGCTGCAAAGCTGATTTATGAGTTCAACCCTTCTGCCAAGATAATCATCATGCTAAGGAACCCTGTAGATTTATTGTATTCCTTCCATTCCCAGTTGGTCGTGAATTTCGATGAGCCTGTCAAGGATTTTAAAAAGGCCATCCTTCTCGAGAAGGAGAGGAGGAAAGGAAAAAATATTCCAAAAGCATGCAGGAGGCCATCGCTTCTTTATTATTCAGAAAGGGCAAAGTTTACAGAGCATATCAACAGGTTCATGAAATATTTTCCCAGGAACCAGATCAAGTTTATCATCTATGATGATTTCAAGAAGGATACAAAAAAAACATACCTGGATGTTCTGGATTTTCTGGGCGTAAGACAGGACTTCATCCCGGAATTTGAGATTATCAACCCGAACAAGGAAACACGGCTTGCCCTGCCCAGGAAGATAGTGATGCGCCTCCAGGTAAAAGACCCTTTGAAAAAGGTGCTGCCTGAGAGTATCTTCAACTCCCTTACAAGAAGCTTCCATAATGTGGTGTTCAGGCATGGACCAAGGCCAAAGATGGACCCTGTATTTGAGAAGGAGCTTATGAAATCCCTAAAACCAGAGGTTGTGAGCATCAGCAGGCTGCTCAAGAGGGACCTTGTCAGGGAATGGGGGTACGACAAAATAGTCTAGCTCCAGGCAACATTCCAGCTCATCCTTCAGATCCTGACATTTGGTCTTATAGTGATTCTCTGATACCTGTTATTCATAATATTTAAAAGATAATGCATCCTCTCCTTAAATGTGATGGAAAAAGATAAGAATTCAGCGATGAAGGAGATCACCAGCGGTGCCGGGATAATCTTCATCGGGGCGATCGTTTCGTACATATTCTCTTTCTTATATATGTTTTTTGCCGCGAGATATACTACTGTTGATGACTTTGGTAAGCTTTCGATAGGAATGCTTGTTATGGGCATAGGCGTGGTGATCTCAAATTTCGGGCTGTCCAACGGTGCAAAAAGGTTTGTTTCATTTTACCTGGCAAAGAGGGACAGCGCTTCTGTAAAGGGAACCATACTGGCCAGCTATCTGATATCAACTATATGCTCCCTTGCAGTAACCGCAATAATCCTGCTATCTTCAGACTGGATAAGCCTGCATATCTTCCACAGCAGCGGCCTTGCAGGCACGATAAGAATCTTTGCGATGATCATACCTTTCTCGACCTTTATCCTTATCTCAAACGAGCTCTATCTTGCTTTCAAGAGGCCATGGTTAAAGGTCACGATCGATGCTGCGATGGATAAGATCGTGAGGGTGATCATACTTCTTATCGTGATTCTTGTCGGTGTGTCGCTTTTCTCATTGAGCATGGCTTACCTGATAGGCATCTTCATCGCATGGATCGTCTCACTGGTCTTCATCTACAGGCTTACTAAAAAATACTTAAGCAGGTCCATCAAGGCAAAATACGGATATAAGAGCCTGTTAATCTTTTCTGTGCCCCTGCTTGGCTCTGCAGCCATTGGCCTGGTGATGCAGAAGTTTGACAAGCTGGTCATTGGATACTTCATGCAGCCTGCATATGTCGGGATATACAATATCGCGTTCTCATTTGCGGTTTTTCTCACTTACTGGATCGGTTCATTCGGCGCATTGTATTATCCTATAGTCACAGGGTACCTGCAGAAAAATAAGGTCGCTATGGTATCTGAGCTTTATATTTCAGTCTCGCGCCTAATATTTGCACTTTCTCTCCCTTTGTTTCTTGTACTGGTCCTGTTTCCGGGGCAGATACTTTCGCTTTTTTTTAAGCCTGAATATGGTGCAGGTTCAGCAGCGATGGTGATATTGTCTTTCGGCATGATGGCAAGTGTCGCATTCGGCCCTACAAACCAGACTTTACAGGTATTTAGCAAGACCAGGCAGATCTTCTATATCAGGCTTTTTGTTGTCATCCTCAATGTTGTCCTGAACATAATCCTTATTCAGTTCATGGGAATAAACGGCGTCGCGATCGCAACAGCACTATCGCTGGTTATCCAGCAAATATTGTTTATCAATCTTATAAGGAAACTGATGAGGCTCAGCTTCAGGGTATTAGCCTATATCAAGTTCATATTCAGCGGGATCATCGCCATGGGCATGATATACCTTGTAAAGATGTTCATCCCGATAAATAATATCTTTGTATTGTTCCTCCTCGGCTCGTTGGTTTTTATAGCCTATATAGCCCTCTTGATTCTCTTCAGGTCTTTCACCGACGAAGACAGGATGCTGTTGAGATCGATAGAGGAAAGATTCGGGATCAGGAACTCGATAATTGAAAAGGTGATAAGATGAAGGTTGTAGTTTCCTCTTCAGGCAGGTTCCACTCTTTTCGACTGGCAGGCCAGCTCTACAGGTTGGATGCCCTGGAGTGCCTTTTTGTCGAGGATTTCAGGAGGAAGGATGACAGGATTCCAGGATCAAAGGTCAAGGGGCTTATAAGACTAAAATTACTGAGACTCATCGAGATACTGAGCATGTTTGCCCCTTTTTTGCAGAAGCACGTGATTACTCTTAGAAAAAACAAAAAGAATATGCATGACAGCTATGTTGCAGGCCAGCTCAAAAAGATGCATGGCATAGACATATTCGTGGGGTGGCAGGGTAGCTGCTTCGAGTCATTGAGGGTTGCAAAAGAGAGAGGCATGATAACAATTGTAGAATGCGGTTCGACCCATCCTCTGTTCCAGGCAAGTATAGTTGATGAAGAGTACAGGTTTGCATTGGGAAAGGATATGAAATCAGTCGTAAAAAGGAAAAAAGAGATTGAAAAAGCCATTGAGGACCTCAAAGAATGTGATTATATAGCCATCCCCTCGCAGTTTGTAAAAAGGTCGTTTATCGAAAAGGGATTTCCTGAAAGCAAACTGATTGTTGTTCCTTACGGAGTGGACCTAGGGCAGTTTAAAAAAGTCCAAAAGAAAGACAGAATATTCAGGATAGTATGGACAGGCACTGTATGCATAAGGAAGGGATTGCACTACCTGCTCCAGGCATTTTCTGAGCTGAACCTCCCTGGCGCTGAGCTTGCCCTCATAGGTTCAGTGGATAAGGATATGAAAACGTTTATCGATAAATACAGGCATAAAAATATCAAATACTATGGCCCTAAACCGCAGTCAAGCCTGTATAGATATTACTCACAGGGCAGTGTCTTTGTCCACCCATCTGTTGAAGAGGGGCTGTCAATGGTCCAGCTCGAGGCGATGGCCTGCGGCCTTCCCCTCATCTGTACGACAAATACAGGCGGCGAAGATGTCATAAGGGAGGGAAAAGAAGGCTTTGTAATACCCATAAGGGATGTTGCGGCATTGAAGGAGAAGATCAAGTACATGTATGATAATCCTGAGAAATGCAGTGAGATGGGAGTCAATGCAAGAAAGAGGGTCAAAGACTTTACCTGGGACAGGTACGGCGATAGGATAATTGCAAATTATAGGAAGATAATAAAAAATAGGAAGATACGACCAACTAATAAAAAGTAAGGAGATTGTTGATAATAATTATGGTTAAGATGAAAAAACCAAACCTGTTCATCGTGGGAGAGCCAAAATCAGGCACAACAGCCCTGCATTACTTCCTTTCACAACATCCGGACATATTTATGTCTGAGCCAAAAGAACCGCATTATTTTGAAAAAGATTTTCAGGAAGAGGGCAGGCATCTTAAAGGGAACATGAGGCATTTCAAGTACCTGGATGAGAAACACTATCTCAGTCTTTTTGAAGAAGTCAAAGACGAGAAGATCATAGGTGAATCGTCGACAGATTACCTGTATTCCAAAGTTGCTGCAAAGGAGATATTTAGGTTCAACCCAGATGCAAAGATTATAATTATTTTAAGGGAGCCTGTTGAATTCCTGTATTCCCTCCATTCACAATACCTGTATCAATCCTGTGAAAATGAAACAGACTTCCAGAAGGCTTTCAACCTGGAAAGCAGAAGAAGAAACAATGAGGAGAAGATACCAAAGAATGCTCCGTATCCATCATACCTGTTCTATTCAGAAAGGATAAAGTATGCTGCCCAGATAAAAAGGTACCTGGAGCTTTTTCCCAGCAAAAACATCAAAATAATCTTCTACGATGAATTCCGCAAAGATAATCCCGGAATATATAAAAAAGTCTTGGCCTTTCTTGGTGTGGATGATTCATTCATCCCTGATTTCAGACAGCTCAATGTTAACAAAAGAGCCAGATTCACAGTTATTAAGGATCTTATTGAGAAATCCTATGTCTGGAGAATAATAAAAAAAATCCTTCCGGATAAAGTCTATATAAAAATCTCAGACTTATATCACAGTATATTTCTGGTAAAAACGAAAAGGCAACCTTTAAATAAGGAATTCAAAAGAAATTTAATGACCCGGTTCAGGCCTGAGGTTGCTAAGGTAAGTAAGACAATAAATTTCAATTTAAAAGATAAGTGGGGTTATTAAAAAAATGTTCAAAAAGATCTTGATCGAGAGCAATTTTGACCCGATGCAGAGGACTAAAGGTATAAACTACTGTGACTTCTGGAAAGAGGCGTTTATGGATAATTCAATAAATGATATCGGTTATTATAATTTCAATGAGCAGATAGACAAGAAGAAGCTATATGTGAATAAGATATCATACAGCTATTTTCAGAAAAAGCCGATTGACATATATAAGAGAGCCGAAGCCAGCTTTCTAAAACATATCGATGGCAAGGATTATGACCTTATTGTCTTTTTGAAAGGGGAATTTGTCAGGAAAGAGCTGATCCTGAAGATAAGAAAAGCCATCAGGAATGTGAAAATAATAAATATATTTGCAGATAATCCCTTCTTTTACTTTGACGTATACAAGGCGATACCCTATTACGATCATTTTTTCATAAAAGACAGCTATATTCTCAAAGAACTGCAGAAATCTGGGTATAATAACTGCCATTATCTTCCTCAGGCATGTTCATCAGAACATCATAGGTTTTTTGGAGATGATGAGATGACCAAAGAAGAGAAACAGAAATATTCCTCAGATATATCTTTCATCGGCAGCATATATCCCCAAAGGCAGAAGATAATTGAGAACCTGAAGGGGTTTGACCTCAAGATATGGGGAAAATCAATATGGGATAGCGTCGACCAGGATTCCTGGATATTGAAGCGACACCAGCATGAGCTGGCAATTCTTGACAAGAAATGCAAGATCATTTCCTCTTCCAAGATCAATATCAATACCCACCATTATCAGAATGATATATTTGGCTGCAACAAGAGGGTCTTCGAGATATGCGGCTGCGGCGGTTTTCAGATAGTTGATATGAAAGAAGACCTCAGGAAAGTATTCACTCCTGGCAGGGAGATTGTCACGTTTGAGACAGGCGGTGAGATGAGGGAAAAGGTAGAATATTATCTGAAAAATCCTGATGAGAGGGATAAGATAGCCAGAAGGGGTTATAAAAGAGCGCATAAAGAGCATACATACAGCAGAAGGGCAAAGGAGATACTTAGGATCATTTCAGGTTAACTGTTGATTCATAAATTATATATATGTATATAAAAACTGGTGGATGATAAAATGAGAGTATTCTTAGGCAATGCACCCTGGCGTGTCGGGAAGAGGATAGGAGTAAGGGCTGGAACAAGATGGCCATTTACTGTCGAGGTCAGGCCAAGACAGAAGATCCCTGACTATGTGCCGTTCCCCTTTTTCCTTGCCTATGCAACATCTGTCCTAAAAAAAAACAAGATTGATGCAGTGCTTGTAGATGCGATCTCAGAAGGCCTGACCGATAAGGAATTCATTGACAGGATAAAAAAAGAAAAAGCATCGCTGGTAGTTCTTGAAACCTCAACACCAAGCATAAGCGTCGATTTAAAAATAGCAAAAAAGATAAAGGATGAGACTGGAGCTAAAATATGTTTATGCGGACCGCATGTAAGCGTATTTAAGGAAAGGATTCTCAAAGACAATGATTTTGTTGATTTTGTTGCTTACGGAGAGTATGAGTATATTGTCCGTGATCTGGCAGTTGCATTGAAAGAGAACAAGGAACTTGGGGTTGTTAAGGGGTTGATATACCGGAAAAAAAAGCAGGTGGTGGTCAATCCCCCTATGCCCATAATCGAGAATATAGATGAGCTGCCATGGCCGGAGCGTGATTCTCTTCCTATGTACAATTACAGGGACAGCAATGCTGGTTTGCCTCTTCCTGGTTTGCAGCTCGTGGCTGGGAGAGGATGCCCGTTCAACTGCAGCTTCTGCCTGTGGCCAAGCACGATGATGGGCCATAAATACCGGACAAGAGACCCGAAGGATGTCATCGATGAGCTTGAATACTGCCTTAAAAAATGGAACTACAGGTCATTTTATTTTGATGATGATACCTTCAACATCGGCGAGGAGAGAATCATCAGGATATGCGAGGAGATCAGGAAGAGGGGCATAAACATACCATGGGAGGCCATGGCCAGGGCAGATACTGCAACGCCGAAAATGCTCAAGGCGATGAAAGATGCAGGGATGTACTGCATCAAGTACGGGGTCGAATCCGGGGACCAGGCAGTGCTGGACAGGGTCGGGAAAAACCTTGACCTGAAAAAGGCAGAAGAGATGATAAAAATAACAAAAAAAATGGGAATCAAGACGCATCTGACCTTTACATTTGGCCTGCCTGGCGAAACCTGGGAAACTATCAAAAAATCAATTGCTTTCCTGATGAAGACCAACCCGGATTCTGTCCAGATCTCGATAAATGTCCCTTTCCCAGGCACGCGGTACTATGGTGAGCTTGATAAAAAGGGCCTGATCCTCACAAAAGACTGGTCAAAGTACGACGGGTACCAGTATGCTGTGATGAGAACCGAGAAGCTATCAGCTGATGACCTCAAGAAAGCAGTAAAACTGGCTCATAGGAAATGGACATTCAGGAAGATGACCACAAAAAAGCATTATATTATTGACGGGCTGAAACACCCTATTCGAGCAATAAGTTTTTTAAAAAGACGGTATTTTATGAAGGAGATATACTAAGATGGATAAATCAAATGGGATAAAAAGGTTGTTACTTAATAATTATTTTTATAAAAAAAAACTAATTAAAAATACCCCTAAAACCATATATTTATATAAGAATAAGAATATAAAATTGATTAATAAACATATACACACTGCAAATATAATTAGTAATGCAAAAAATAATAATA
>CAZPXC010000030.1:0-18646 GCA_964590935.1 uncultured Methanosarcinales archaeon | reverse complement strand
TGGGTATAGAGGTCGATGAAGCTGAGCAGGCTTTCCTGCGGGTTGAACCACTGGAAGTTGTATTCATCATCAACCTCTTTCTTGGCCGGCCTTGTATATATATATGAGACGCTCTGCCTGGAATCCTCCCGCGGAAAGAAAGAGAGATAGACACTTACCTTCTTGAGCGAATAGTCGCTGCTTTTCGGGACCACCTGCAGTGTGCTGCTGATATTAAGGTCAAGGGTGAGCATCTGCCTGTTGTAATAGCTCTCATCAGCCAGCGCAAAAGAGGAAAGCAGCAAAAAAAATATGAGCATGAACTTCTTCATACGCCTCCATAGAAACGGCATGTATATATTTGTTTTGATTTATCACTCTGGAAAACCCAAAAATGCAAAATTTTGCACTTTCAGCCCTTCTAACGCTAAAATTCAACCGAAAGACATATAAATAGACTTTTATTCTTCATGATGCATATGGCTGATGAAGAACCGTCAGGAAAAGATGCAGAAGAACCCTCTTCCCAGGACAGGATCATGCCGCGGCTGATCGAGGAGGAGATGAAGCAGAGCTATGTAGACTATGCCATGTCTGTCATCATCGGCAGGGCTCTCCCTGATGTGCGGGACGGGCTAAAGCCGGTGCACAGGAGGATACTTTTTGCGATGAACGAGATGGGGCTCCATCATAACAAGCCGTTCCGTAAATCTGCGAGGATCGTCGGGGAGGTGCTTGGAAAGTTCCACCCGCATGGCGACAGCGCGGTATACGACGCCCTTGTCAGGATGGCCCAGCCATTTTCACTTAGATACCCGCTCGTCCAGGGGCAGGGCAACTTCGGCTCGATAGACGGCGACAGCCAGGCAGCTATGCGTTACACTGAGGCAAGGCTGGCAAAGATATCCGAAGAGATCCTCGCGGACATTGACAAGGATACTGTGAACTTTGTCGACAATTTTGACAGCTCGTTAAAGGAGCCTTCTGTTATGCCGAGCAAGCTGCCCAATCTCCTGATAAACGGCAGTGCCGGGATTGCCGTAGGCATGGCCACCAACATACCGCCCCATAACCTCTCAGAAGTCTGCGATGCGACAATAAAGCTGATCGACAACCTGGAGATGCCGTTAAAAGAGCTTATCGAGCTGCTTCCAGGCCCTGACTTCCCCACAGGCGGTATCATCGTCGGAAAGAAAGGCCTCAGGTCAGCCTATGCGACAGGCCACGGGAAGCTTAAAGTGAGGGCAAGGGCTGTGCTTGAGGAAGGCAAGACAAAAGATGTCATCATAGTAAAAGAGATCCCGTACATGGTAAACAAGTCCATGCTCATCGAGGAGATCGCAAACTGTGTGAAGAACAAGCTCATCTCCGGGATCTCCGACCTGAGAGATGAATCTGACAGGAAAGGTATGCGGATAGTCATCGAGCTGAAAAAAGAGGCCAACCATGAGGTTGTCCTGAACCAGCTATACAAGCATACAAGGATGCAGACAACGTACAGCATAAACCTCCTGGCGCTGGCTGACAACAAGCCCAAGGTCATGAACCTGAAGGAACTCATGATCAACTTCATAAGGCACAGGAGAAGCGTTGTCATAAGGAGGACAAATTTCAACCTTAAGAAAGCCGAGGAACGGGCGCATATACTCCAGGGGCTTATCATCGCGCTTGATGATATCGACACAGCAATAAAGATAATCCGAAGGTCAAAATCTGTGGAGGCTGCGCACGAGGCGCTCGTATCGCATTTCAAGCTTACAAAGGTGCAGACACAGGCGATCCTCGACATGCGGCTGCAGAAGCTGACCTCCCTTGAGCAGGAGAAGATAAAGCAGGAGCACAGCCAGCTGCTCAAGCTCATAAAGGAGCTGAAGGAGATACTTGATTCCGAGATAAGGATACTGGACATCATAAAAAACGAGCTGTTGGAGGTCCAGAAAAAATACCTTGATGAAAGAAGGACAGAGATCCTGGATGTTGATGAGGAGGACATTGATATCGAGGACCTGATAGACGAGGAGGATGTGGTCGTCACGATCTCGCACTCGGGATATATCAAGAGGACCTCTCTGGACCTCTACAAGAAACAGAGAAGGGGCGGCAAAGGCATAATCGCGACCACTACGAAGGAAGAGGATATTGTCGAGCATTTCCTGATAGCAAACACACACGACTACATGCTGTTCTTCACAAACCTGGGAACAGTCCACTGGCTGAAGGTCTACAGGATCCCCGAGTCAGGCAGGTATTCATCGGGAAAAGCTGTCGTCAACCTGCTCCAGCTGCCAAAAGAGGCAAACATCACCGCTTACATCAGGATAAAGGGATTTGATGAGCAGCATTATCTTGTGATGGCAACCAGGAAAGGGATCGTCAAAAAGACCAACCTGATGGCATATTCCAGGCCGAGGGCAGGGGGCATACGGGCGATAAGCCTTGACGAGGGCGACTACCTTATAAACGTCGCCCTTACAGACGGAGAGCAGCATATCCTGCTGACGACAAGGAACGGCCAGGCTGTCAAGTTCAAGGAAAGGGATGTCAGGCCCATGGGAAGGACCGCACGCGGTGTCCGCGGGGTCAGGCTGCGAAGCGGCGACAAGGTAATAGGCATGGTCATCGGAGAGGATGACAAGACCCTTCTTACAGTCACAGAGAACGGCTACGGAAAAAGGACAAAGGTGTCGGAGTACAGGCTGATAAACCGCGGAGGTATGGGCGTAAAAAATATAATATGCTCGGAGAGGAACGGCAAGGTGGTCGCTGTAAAGTCTGTAACTGATGAGGACGAGGTCATGTTCATAAGCAAAAACGGCATAATCATACGCACCCCTGTAAAGGGAATCTCTGTCATCGGGAGAAACACCCAGGGGCTGAGGCTGATGAAGCTCAATTCCGGCGACAAGGTTGTGGATGCAGCGAAAGTCGCCGGCAATGAAAGTGGTGCCTGAAAAAAGGGATCGTCAGATAAACGGCACATCGTGTTCTGTCTTTATCCCATATACAAAGAGATAGTTCCAGAACAGCCCCTTTATCTTGTCGACCCTCACTGAAAAGCCGCATTCCCTGAACAGTGCTATCAGCTGGTCCTTGTGCGAGAGCCAGCTGAGGTTCGGGATCACCTTGAAAAGGTCCACGTAATCCATGAAGAATATCCTGCCGCTTTCAGGGAGCAGCCTGTGCATCTCCCCCAGGACCTTCCTTATGTCCTGGAGATATCCCAGCATGCCGATAGATACTATATGGTCTACATTAGGGATCGAATGATGAACCCGGTTTACCTGGTGGATATCATGGACAAAGTGCACGTTTATGTGTCCTCTCCTGGCGATCCTCTTGTTTGCGATCTTCACAGATGTATATGAAACGTCTGTGGCAAATATGGTGCCTGTCGGGCCGACCTCTCTTGCAAGCTCTTTGGTAAATGTGCCTACACCGCAGCCGAACTCAAGGACTGTGTGCCCCCTTATCTCACCCAGGTGGCTGAAGACCGCCCTGTCTATTTTTTTCGGTATAAGGATGCGCTCGAACGCAAGGGAAAAATATGCAAAGACATCGTTGAGCTTGACGATCACATCAGGGTCATAATAAAACAGGAGCAGCAGGTAGATAGGTACGCCAAAGAACACGAATGACAGCATAAGCTTGAACAATGCCCAGGCATTTGCCTCGTAGATGATCCATGACACAATAACTGATATGTAAAGGGCTGTAATGAACAGCGGCCCGGTCTTGCCGAAAGGTGTCTTGAAAAAACGTTTGGCATTGGGCATCTTGTACCTGAGGACAGGGACTGCAAGAAGGACAAAAATGTACATGATAAGAGCCAGGGGAACCAGCATGCTCAGGAGGGTATCATATTCGGCAAACCCGACGACAACGATTACTATGGTCACGATAGTCTGGAACAGTATTGCCTTGTATGGTGTCTTATGCACCTCATGGATGTCTGCAAACTGGTTGATAAACAGCTTATCACGTGCCAGCGCAAGAAGAAGCCTTGGTGTTGAGATGACGCACCCTGCAGCTGAGCCGAGCATCGTGATAAAAAGCCCTACATTGACCACATACCACATCTTGTCAAAATAGAGCATGGTCGTTATCTGATGTATGGGAGATGACAGGTCCTTCAGGGTCTGCCACGGGATGTTGCCAAGCATGACAAAGGCAAATAATGTTCCGAGGAGAGCGACGATGACAGACGTCACCACCAGTGACACTGGGATCACCTTCTCAGCATTTTTTGTCTCCTCTGCAAGAAATGTGGCAGATTCCCACCCGAAGTATGTCTCCATGATGAAAAAAAGGCTGGCAAAGACAAGGATGCCGGAATTCATCAGGCTGCCTGAAAAGAAAAAGGGATGGTAATTTGACATATCTATGTGGAATATTCCGGGAATTACTATCAGCAGGATTACGCCGATGGTGACTGCTGCAAAAAAGATCAGCAGCTTCGAGCTTGCATCGATCCCCCTGTATGCGATATAGTTCAATATCAGTATGAATATGATAGCAAAAAGTATCTTCAGCAGATCGGTCGACATATGGGGCAGGAAAGGGAGAGTAAAGCCGGCGGGGATAAGGTAATGGAGAGCTGTTACGATGAGTACGCATGTGGTTATGTTTCCCACAAGCCAAGCTATCCATCCTACCATGAAGGAGATGAACCTTCCATAGGACCTCTTGGCAAACTCATAGACGCCGCCTGAGTCAGGGAACATGCTGACAAGCTCCCCAAAACATACTGAGACATAAAGCGTTATCAGTGATAACACTACCCATGCGATGAGCGACATGTTGCCTGAGATCCCTGCGGCGATCTTCGGCCCCATGAACATGCCGGTGCCTATCAGGGAGGTTATCGATATCGCGATTATCGTCCCGTATCCTAAAGATCTTTTAAGTTCCGCCATTTGACCTGTGAAGAGCGAGCTTTTTTAGCTCCCCGAACATGAGCACCGTGCTGCTGACCAGTATGATCACCCCCCAGCTCTGCCAGTCCAGTGCAGCAGTCTTAAGGTATACTGACAACGGGGTATAGATCACGATCAGCTGCAGCAGCAATGAAGACAATATTGCTATGACCAGCCAGATGTTGCTGAAAAGCCCGACCTTGAAGATGCTCTTCTTTTCAGACTTGAAGTTGAGAACATTGAAGAGCTGGAACATGACGATGGTCGTAAACGCCATCGTGCTTGCGTACCTGGCGCTCCCTGAAATATTTAGTGAGCTGTTGAACACAAAAAGCGTCCCTGCTGCCATGATGATTCCGACAGCAATCAGCTCAAAAAGATGGCTGAACGATATTATGTTTTCAGATGACTTCCTGGGCTTTTGCATCATCACGTCCGGGTCTGTGGGCTCAACACCCAGCGCCAGGGCCGGAGCTCCGTCAGTCAGAAGGTTTATCCAGAGAAGCTGGATCGCGACAAGCGGCAGGATTATCTTTCCTGTGGCAGGATCATGGTAGCCTACCAGTATCGCAATGAAAATAGTGAGTATCTCGCCAAGGTTGGATGAGAGCAGGTACTTGACAAACTTCTTGATATTATCATATATCCCGCGCCCCTCTTCCACAGCGTTCACTATCG
The DNA here is from genome assembly GCA_964590935.1 of uncultured Methanosarcinales archaeon. Classification (GTDB taxonomy): domain Archaea; phylum Nanobdellota; class Nanobdellia; order Woesearchaeales; family DSVV01; genus CAYXZQ01. The sequence continues at coordinate 13,076 of CAZPXC010000030.1, read as the reverse complement.
ATGCAAAATTATCATCTGTAAGCACCATGTCGCTGGCCTCTTTCGCAACATCTGTCCCTGAGCCTACCGCTATCCCGATATCAGCCCTTTTGAGGGCCGGAGCGTCATTCACGCCGTCACCTGTCATCGCGACCACGTATCTTCTCGACTTCAGCGCACTGATTATCCTCATCTTATGCTGGGGTGATACCCTCGCATATATCGACACGTCATCAACTATGCTCGTGAGGCTGCCCAGCCTGTCAAGCTCTGGCCCTGTCAGCACCTTTCCCTGCCTGATGCCCAGCTCCTTTCCTATAGCGACGGCTGTCGCCTTATGGTCGCCTGTAATCATGACGACCTTTATGCCTGCATCGCTGCACTTTTTTATGGATTCCCTGACCTCCTGCCTGGGCGGGTCGATCATGCCCATGAGCCCGAGAAATATCAGGTCAGACTCGATGTTTTTTTCTTTTGGGCTCTTTATCTGCTTATATGCAAAGCCAAGCACACGCAGCGCCCTGTTGGCCATCTCCTCATTTTTATCCAGGATGGCTTTCCTGTCTTTGGTGTTCAGCCTTTTTATCTTCCCTCCTACAAAAATCCTGCTGCATTTCTCGATGATGATATCCGGCGCACCTTTCACGTATGCAAACACGCTCCTGCCGCGATGTATCGTGGTCATGAGCTTTCTTTCAGAATCAAACGGTATCTCCTCCACTCTCGGCAATCGCCTGCTCAGCTGTTCCTGGGATATTCCTGCCTTTCCTGACGCGACTATCAGCGCAGCCTCGGTCGGGTCACCGGATATCTCCCATCTGTCATTGTTTTTGATGAGCTTCGCATCGTTGCACAGGGTGGCAACATTGAGCAGCTGCTCAAGCTGTGCTGCGCTTATCTTTTTGCCGTTCTCCTGAAATTCGCCGACAGGGACATAGCCATGGCCGGTCACGTGGATTATCCTGTTGCCCGCGAATATTTCCCTGACAGTCATCTGATTATAAGTGAGGGTGCCTGTCTTGTCAGTGCATATGACATTGCACGAGCCCAGTGTCTCAACAGCCGGAAGAAGCCTTATCAGGGCATTTTTCCGTACCATCCTCTGGACTCCCAGTGCAAGGCATATCGTGACAACAGCAGGCAGGCCCTCGGGGATAGCCGCAACTGCCAAAGATACAGCCACCATAAAAGAATCTGCTATTGACTCGTTTGACCTCAGGATGCCGACCAGGAAAATGATCGCGCATATCACGAGGATAACAACACCCAGGAAATGGCCCAGCTGGCTAAGCTTATGCTGGAGCGGGGTCTCTTTCTGCTCGGTGCTCTGCACAAGGTATGCAATCTTACCAATCTCTGTCTTCATGCCTGTCCCGACAACTACTGCCCTGCCCCTGCCCTTGCTGACAGTGGTGCCTGAAAACACCATGCAGCGCCTCTCTGCAGGCGGGGCATCTTTCTGGACAGGCTTGATATCCTTTATTACAGGCGTGCTCTCTCCTGTAAGGGATGACTCGTCGGATTCAAGGCAGACAGCCTCAAACAACCTGGCGTCTGCCGCTACCTTGTCCCCCGATTCGATGACCAAGATATCGCCCGGCACAATATCCCTGGCATCTATCCTGATCTGCTTTCCGTCCCTTATCACCTTGGCCTTGAGCGCTGCAAGCCTTTTCAGTGCCTCTATAGATTTTTCTGCCTTGAATTCCTGCCAAAAGCCAAACACAGCATTGAGGATAAGTATTATGAAGATGACAACAGCATCGACCCTTTCGCCGATCGCATAAGAGACCAGGGTGGCGATTATAAGTATCCAGATGATGAAGCTGTTGAACTGGGCTAAAAACAGCCTAAGGAGGGATTTTTTTTCCTTCTCTTCAAGCTCATTCGGCCCGTTCTTTGCAAGCCTCTGTGCGGCATTTGCACCGGTTAGCCCTTTAGGGGAGGAATAGAATTCAGAGAATATCTCATCTGCCGGCCTGGAATGCCAGCTATTTTCAGCAGTTGCAGTCATATTATCCCCTTTGGAAAAAATCAGTTATCAGGCTCTGTGCCCGGACTTTGCATGGGCTTTGTGTGGGTCCTCCTCCTCAACCTTCAGCACAACATCACCGACATGCTTTCTCCTGTGCATCATATTCTCCAGGGTCCTTGTCACAGCGCCCCTGACGCTCGGTGCCCTTCTTTCCATGTAATGTGTCGTGATCACCCTCAGTGCGTAGAGTACCATATATACTCCTGAAAGGACATACGCCACAGTGAAAAGCTTGGTCGCAGTGGTAGTGGGGTGAAGGTCGCCATAGCCTATGGTCGTAAGAGTCGTGACAGTGAAATATAGGGAATCGACGTAGTTCCAGCCCTCGAAAAGCGCATAGAACAATGTTCCGATGATTATGACAAACGTCACTATAAGGAACAGCGGGAGCAGTCTTATGTGAAGTCTTGCCATTGATTATACTTAATGTTATTCATATTTAAGATTTAGTTATTATTGTATAATGAAAAAAAGCTTTTATATGTATTGCCACCTCAGAAAATGAAAACATGGTCAAGGAGAACTCACACTTACTGATAGCGCACGAGATAGCCGGAAAAATAAACAGTGAAGAGATCAGCAGGACAATATTCCTGCATCAAGATGAGTACTATCTCGGCTCAGTGATCCCTGATGCCTATTTCTATAATAAGAAAAACGATGTCATCTCAGAAAAGCTGCACAGCGCCAATGGCGAACTGACCAGTGAGATAATATTTATGCTTCTGGACAAGGCCAGGAAAAATCATAAAGACAATGACCTGGCCTTCATCTTCGGGTACATAACACACTGTGCAGCAGACATAACATTCCATCCCATGATACATTTCATGTCCGGCAATTATAATTCAGACAGCGCCGCTTTACAGGATAATGCAAGGTACAGGCACCATCACATCGAAACATATATCGACAGCATGCTCAATGACAGTTTTTACATCGATGAGGTTGTGCACATAAAGGCTCTCAGGCAGCTTGCGTTTCCGGAAGTTTTGGCTGGTTATATGGGTATGAAGCCAGCTCAGGCAGCAAAGATAACGGCACGCTGCCTGAAAAAACAGCTCCTGGCAAACAGGTGCTTCAGGAGCGGGGCAGCCTACAAATTGCTGCATCTGCTGATAAAGCTGAAGATAATACAGAGAAAAAACCTGCTTGGGCTTTTCTATGCAGACCTTGAGAATAATGAAAAGCCGTTCGGCAGTACGATACATTACGAGGATCCTGTTTCCGGCGATAAAAAACAGAAAAGCCTTGCGATGCTCCTTGATGAGGCAGTTAATCTTGGGACAGGCATGGTCATGGCTGCATACAATTATCATTCAGGAAAGCTCTCAGAAGAAGAGTGCAGAAGGATAATAAACGGGCTCAGCCTTGAAACAGGCATGGCAAATACTCCAATGTCCATGATGAAGCATTTTACGGATGTTGATAAGGGTTTCTAAATTCAATTTTGCATTATCCTGAAAAAATAAATTTTCATAAATGCTTAACGATATGTTGCGCTACCTTAAAGCTTTTCCCGCAGTAGACGCATCTTTTTGATTTTGATGTCAGGATAGAGGTGCGGGACTGGTATTTCATGCTATTTCCGCATTTCGGGCACATCAGCAGGTATGTTTTCATCTTAAGCCAGCCAAAACCATACGACAGGTACTTTGGCTGTGTTTAAAAATATTGCTGACAAACATTGAATGCAAAAACATAAATATGTTGCTCCAACCCTACGTTAAGATTTTAAGAATGGAGCAGGTAACAATCTGTATCCCCACATACGGGAAGAGGATCCGGAACCAGCTTATTGTAAAAAGGACCCTGGACAGTTTCATGAAGCTGCCGAAGGCGCAGTTCAGGGTAATTGTCTTCAATACCACAGAACCTCTTGACGAAAAAGTCAACTTCAGCATCAGCAAGCTTGTCAGCCAGTTCAGGGAATCCTTCCCGATAATGCTGGTAACCAGCCTTGATCTTGAGCACCTGAGAAATTACCTGGTCGAGCACGGGTTCAACGGGATAACCACCAACCTTAATTTCAAAGGATATTCAAACATGAGAAATTCCATGCTCGTTGTCGCGAATATCCTGAAATCGAAGATCGTGTTGATGATCGATGATGATGAGATAGTCAATACCAGAAACTTCATCCCCACTGCTGTCGAATTCATAGGAAGCAAATACAGGAAGAAAAAACTGTTCGGAAAGACAGGATATTACAAGTATAAGAACACAGGGTACAGGCTGACCCAGCAGAGCCCGAAAACAAGAAAGCTATGGCTGAAAGAGACATATATAAACGAGGCTCTTGAAAAATCAATAAAGTCGAGGCAGCGGCTGAATGAGACGACGATGGCCTTCTGCGGCATAATGGTCCTCCATTCCCATCTTTACAGGAAGATCCCCTTTGACCCTAACATAAGCAGGGGCGAGGACACGGATTATCTTATGAACGCAAAGCAGTTCGGATTTAATTTTGTACTGGATAAGAACCTGAGTATCCTGCACAGCCCGGCGAAAAAGCCAATAAGGTACTGGGAAAAGCACAGGCAGGATATCTACAGGTTCATATATGTTAGGGAAAAGCTGAAGTATTTCAACAAGATAGAGCTAAAGTCGCTTGAGCCTTATCCTGCTGTCTTTCTGAAAGACGACCTTGAATACAGGGCTGTTTTGACCTCTGTCTACTACGCAAGGCGCTGGCTGAAGAAAAAAAGATACGACTATTACAAGGAGCATTTCAAGAACGCGAAGATCGCGTTTACAGAGGCTAAGATGAATGCTGTGATCAATGCGCCGAAATATTTTGAGCTCCAGAAAAACTGGGCTAAATTCATGCATGAGGTCCCGAAATTCAGGGAACTCTTTAAGCACTTTAACAGGTTTTAGAATGAAAAATCTTGTATTTGTCCCTACATATTGGACTTTTGAAAAGGATAAGAGAGACAATGTATTCGACCACCCAGCCCTTATCTCAAAGAAAGGATGGCTGGGCAGGATGCTCAGAAGCTTCCAGGAACATAAGCTGAAATACAGGATATTTATCCTGCCTGTCCCTGTCCACAGGAATGTCGAGATCACGGTCAGGCATATAACCAAAAAGTTTCCGGGCCTGGACATCGATGTGCTTGATGCAAAAGGATTCAACCGGATAATGAGAAAGGTAGGAAGGACCGGATGCACAAAAGAGTTCAGGCGTGAGATAAATCTCCAGGACTATCCGGGTATCAGGAACCTTGGCCTGATTTACGCTGCAACCAACGGTTATGACAACATAATCATGCTTGATGACGATGAGGTGATAGAGGACAGGCATTTCTTCAAAAAGGCGGTTGAAGGCATCGGGTCAAAGATCCGGGGTAGGCCCCTGTTGGGGAAAACAGGGTATTATATCCAGAAGTCGGGGACATATAAGCTTAAGCAGGCCAACCCCTGGCTCAGGCCGCTGTGGCTGAAAGAGACCTATATAAACCAGGCAGTGGAAAGCTCCATCAGCAAAAAGAGCAGGTTCACCAGGACATCCATCGCGCTCGGAGGCAACATGGTGATAAACAGGGGGCTGTTCATGAAAGTGCCTTTTGACCCGTTCAATACGCGCGGAGAGGACATAGATTACCTCATGAACGCCAAGCATTTCAATAACCTGTTTCTCATGGACAGGGAACTTACTGTCAGGCATCTGCCGCCCAGAGTATCAACACATTACTGGCGAAAGCTCAGAAGGGACATCTACCGTTTTGTCTACACCAGGGAGAAACTGAAGCACATGCGGCTCAGGGCCCGGGATATGGAACCTTATCCCGGCATCTTCCTGAAAAAAGACCTGGTATACAGGATAATGAAGACCAATATCAGCTATGTCAGCTACTGCATAAATAAGGGCTGGATAAGCGATGCCAGAGAATACCTGAGGAATACCAATGATGTCCTGAGCGATGCACAGAAGTATGCAAAGAAAAACTCCCAGAGGTATTTTGGGTTCCAGAAAGAATGGCCAGGGTTTGCCAAAGAGTTATGAGTTTGATGTCAGGACAGCTGTGGGGGACCGGTATTCGGATGAATATGTGGCCTTTCTGCCACTGCGCCGAAAAAAATATCCAAGTGCGAATCGTAGTTTAGTCAGGAGCTTTTGGTCTGAACTCTCAATCGCTGCAAGAGATCTCTCTTCATTCTGCACAAATTCATCTAAGCTATTACACTGGCTAGTGCTCTTTGCGATAGGAAACAGGCCGGGCTTTTGCATCCTTCTCCTCTCAGCGTGGCTTCTTGGCAGGTATTTCTCAGTCTCTTGCGGGAGGGGCCTGAGACCGATAACAGCCATCTCCCGCCTGAAAACATTTATGAACTGGGGCAATTCATCTAAGCGCGATCTTCTGAGGTATTTTCCAATAACCGTAACCCTGGGATCGTAGCTGGGATTTCCGACATTTTCTAGTCCAAAGCCATCTACAGTTTCATCATACCTCTCATCAGAGCCCTTCTTCATTGACCTGATCTTGTATATAGTGAACTCTATGCCATACTGCCCTATTCTTTGCTGCTCGAAGATAAATTTCTTTTTAAACTGATCAATCAGCCCCATAGAGGCAGGTGCTTAATGTGTGTTTAAAAATATTGTTTTTAACTGGCTGTATTTTTTCATGATAAGAGCAATGTTCAACCAGAAAATCACTTAACATACATAATCTAACAAAGAAAGTCATTCATCCTTCTTCTCGTCATCTGCTATCTCGTCATCAATTTCTAATTCGTGCTCTTTTTCAGGCTCCTTGTCATCCGCAAGGTCATCCTCAACCTCTGCCCCATCTTCAGCAGGCTCCCTGCTTACGCTCTCCTGTTCGGATATACCGTCCTGCTGCATAGCTTCATCGCCCCTGACTGTCGCCTCCTGGTCTTCCGGCACTGCGGCAGGCTCTTCTTTTTCAAACTCATCCACCTTCTTCTGAAGCTCGGGCTCATCATCCTTGATCTTCTTGAAAAGGTTCCGTACATCAACATCATCCCTGAGGTCAAAATAATCATAAAACTTCTGGCTCAGCTTCAGCAGAAAAGAGCGGCCGTGCCTCTCTTTTGCCAGAAACCCCATCTTCTCAAGCTCTGCAATATGGTCATAGGCCTTGTTGGTCCTTATCTTTATGACATCGCTCTGGAGGATGGGCTGCTTCCACGCGACGACAGCCAGGGTCTCCATTATGGTCTTGGAGAATTCCATGTAAGGGGTTATCTTGCGCACGACCTTGAGATAGTTTTCCCGCACAGTCATCTTCCATGCAGTTCCTTCGTCTGTTATCATAAGCGGGGAATCCCTTGAATCATATTCCTTGCGAAGCTCCACCAGAGCCTTTTTAACCTGTTTTTCCGGTGCATTGACAAGTGATGCGATCTCCTCTACTTCAATCTTGCGCCCGCATGAAAATACTATTGCCTCGACCTGTTTTTTAATGTCCTGCTCATCCATATGGCATCACACCTGTAACATTACCCTATTTTGACCCTGTATATATAGTTTTTGGTGGTGTTAAGTCAAGTTTCTTAAGTATCCTAATATTGGTTTATTCCCGATGGTGCTGGAGAAATTTTTTCATCATACAAATAGAATAATATAGGGTGTGTATTTAGAAATTTTACTCAACATACGGGCTGATCAGGGTTTTTTAGCCTGATAAATGGTAAATAATATTAATTTGCTCATTTTCCGCTGCTTATCATGAGGCAACTCAACAAGAGCAGGTATAACCATTGGATGCTTCCGGGGATAAAGGCCATACCCCGCGCCCTTCTTAGCAGCATATCGTTTGAAAGATTTGCAGAGCCCGCACCGGAGTTTGTAAAGCTGTTTTTCGGGCTGGAGAAGAGAGTCGTCATCTATGGCGAGGACAATATACCAGAAGATGGCCCGGTCTATTTTATTGCTGAACACAGGCGCCTGCTGGACCCGGTCTATATGGTCGATTCTGTCGTTGACATAACCTCGGGAAAGAGATGGCCAAGATATATTATGCGGGACAATTTCCTGGCGTTTGATGTCCATATCAGTGAGTGGTTCAACAACATCGCTGAGAAATATTTCAGGACCATAAACTTCGCAAGGGACAGCCAGAAAAACATACTTGGTTCATTGAACAGGGTGTTCTCGGCTGTTGCTGAAGAGCTGAGCCATGACGGCTCTGTGGCCATATGCCCTGGTGCGACCAGGAGCAGGGACGGAAGCCCGTACAGCATACGCCTAAGCAGCAAGAACATCGACAAGATGAAGACCCTTGATCCTGGTTCTCATCCTGAATATATAAAGCGGGAGATGGCCTCAAGGGCAGCCATGTTCCTGACAAGGTTCAGAGGCAGCGTCAGCATTGTCCCGGTAGGGGTGACACTAAACGATTTTGCGCAGAGGATATACCTGAATTTCGGAGAGCCCATACCCTACAGCAAAGGGAAAAGCGGCATTGAGGACATTGTTGAGAGCATCAGGCAGTTCGCAGGCTTAAAGGTGGTCGGGATGAATAATCTTCTTCCTTATCTGCTATGTGAATATGAAGCTCTGGATAGAAAGGAGCGCGATCAGGAGCATGCTGTCTGGAGACATCATTGCGGCGATTTCTGGATTAAAGAGAATATCCTTTTCAAAAATATGCTTTCCAGGGCATTTGATGAACTGAGGAAAACCCATTCTTTTTTTGATGTCGACCTGTATGATCCCTATACTGGCGAATTTGGGCTGCAACAGCCGGTGTTCAGGGAATATATGCGGTATTTTGCACAGAAAAAAATCGTACTTGAAGATGGCAGCAAAGATGGCCCGACCTATCTGCTCAACCCTGACAAAGCAGACGATCTCGAAGGAAAGCTCAGGAAAAGCTCGCCAGCAAGATATCATTTCAATGAGCTTGACTGTATTGATGGCATAAGAAAAGTATGTGATGCGGTCTTATACAATAAAGAATAAATCTAGCCTCCTGATACGACCTGGAGTATCTCCACATCATCAGAATCAGCGAGCCTGTCCTGCTCAGTGACAAGGATGCCGCTCTTGGTCACGATAACGGTCTCAGGGTTGATCTTTAGTTTCTTTAGCAGCTGCACCACAGTGCCGCTAAACTCAATCTTCCTGTGCTTCTGGCTTTTCTGGATGTACAGTTTCATCTTGCTTATGGCCCTGCCCTGACTGTTCGGCAAAAACATCGGTAAAATCTTCGAGGATCCTCAGCACAGTGTCCAGGAAAATCACGGCTTTCCTTGCCTCTGCTGAAACGCTGTACAGGGTCAGGGATTTCTTTTCATCATGCTCTACAGGGATGTTCAGGAAATAGCTGTCAATCTCCCCTGACACATTGCCTATCTCTTTCTTGACCTTCTCAAGCCTGCGATACCTTGCATTTTTCCTCATCCTGGTATCCTTTATTATCCTGTGTATCTCGTGTATAACTTTCTTCTCTATGTTGTCAAACAGGTTTTCCTTGTAGAGTATCTTATGCGAGAGCGACCTCACGCCCTGGATCGAACTCTTGTACCATTCGAAGAACACAGAGCTTACTCCCTCAAACCTGTCGCTATGGCCAATGGAAAGCTGGCTGAAGACCTCCTGTACCTTCGGTATTATTCCCTCATAGATATCATATTCCTTGTGGACCTTGGCTAGGGACTTCTTAAGAAGCTCCAGCTCTTTTTCATGCGACCCTGAATATTCCTGCAGCGAATACTTTATCTTCCTGTCCAGGCTTGTTATTATCGTGCCCAGCTGCCTGCCCTTTCCGTCAAACAGCGGCTCCATCTTTTCAAGCTCATCTTTTATGTCCTCGAATATCTTCCTCTCGTTCATGACTATGCGCTCAAATCTCACGAATATGTTCCTGTGCTCCTCAAGGCAGCTCATCAGCTTGCCTGTATCCTTGACAACCTGATTCATGTCATCATCGATATGTACTGCCGGTGCTGACAGATAAAGCTCCACCTCCTTTACCCTGTCATGGCCAATGCTCAGGTATCCGGAGCAGTTCCCGCTCTTATGCAGGGCTCCAAGGCACGGTGTGTTAAGATGCTTCAGGAAGATCGTGTTTCGCAGCTCCTCGTTGAACTCTTCGATAGTGACCTCCTTTGCGATAAGGGTCTTCTTGTCTATAAGATAATACTTTGAATGGTCGATGTGCGATGTGATGATGACAATGTTTCTTGGATAGCCCACAAGCATCTCAAGCAGCCTGCCTCCGTTGTTGAGGATAACATCATGCCCCAGGCCATTCTTTGCAGTGCTTGCGATAAAGTCCTTTGTGTTTAGCTGGTATGACCTGCCAGGTGAGCTTTTCCTTGAATTGATTATGGGACAATGCAGGAAGATGTAGAGCGTGTCCCTGCCTCCCTTGTCAAGGATCGGCCTTAGGTATTCCAGGTCTGAGTCGCTAAGCCCCTCGCAGTCATAAGAGAGCCTTTTTCCATAGACAACCTTTTTTGCATAGTTCCCCCAGTGCTTTGGCTGGGTCATGGCATCCTTGCCTGTGTTCAGGAAGACGCAGTGGAAGGCGCTTATGTTCTTCTCAGCCGGCCCGGACATGCTGGTGAACCTTTTGACCACCTGGGCAGGCAATACATGCTCACCAAAAGATGTCGGGAGGATGCGCTGCATGTCAGAGATGACCTGCATCTCCGTCTTCCTGTGCGGGTGATGCCCCGGCACCTCATAATACTCCTTGTTCAGCCTGTCGATCTCCCCGTAGAATGCGCGCCATCTCGTGAACTTTTTCCTTGAATACCCTTTCCATATCCTCTTGAAAAACGGCAGCCAGTCAGCATCGACTGTGGTACCGTTGTTTATGACACCGACGATATTGGGCGAGCTGTTTATCCTGTTGATCAGCCTGATAAGCCCGTCATCAGGGCTAAGCTCACCGTTCAACAGCCTTGCAAGAGCCTTCTTATGCTTTGAAAAATGGACATCTGCAAAGACTACCAGTTCTTCGGCTGCTATTTTATACCCTCTTTATTTTTTTTAATATTTTCATAAGGATTGCTTCTTTATAAATATTTCAGTTTTTCGCTAATCTGCGCATCTGAAAAACCGACAAGAGGCTGCAGCATTAGCATATCCAGGTCTGGCTCTTTCATATCACGCAAAGTGTGGCCTGTCACAATAGCGCTTATCCGCTTTTGCCCGGCGATGCTGCCCAGCTCGCTGTATCTCTTTACATGGATGCATTCCATAGGCAAAAAACCATAATTGTACTTTTCAAGGATGGAAATATCGCATTTTGCTGTTGATACCGGATATATCCTGAGTCCGCGCTTCATCATGAGCCATGCAGCAAGGTTTGATCTTCTGTTTTCAATCGATGCAAACGCCCTGCCGTTTATGCCGAGGGGAAGCCCTCCGGGCCCGCTGACCCTCGAGGCAAAAACGCAGGCTTTCTTATCTATTACCTCAACGCCTACCTCAACATCAAAATGCTTGAGCGAAACCTTTTTCTTATATTCATCCACGATGAACTGCCCAAGAACGCGGTTCAGCTCCATCGAACCTACTGCGACTGAATCGTCAAGCCTTTTCGCCGTGACCCTGAACGTGGTGAAGCTGAGATCTTTAAGGAGCAGTGAGATGTTTTTTTTGATAGATTCTATGCTATAGCCGTCCATCAGTGCATAACTGAATGAGGATATCCCGAATACATTAGAGAGCGCTGAGCACTTGCTGGCTGATTTGATAAATATCCTGCCCCGCTTCCTGTAGATGCTCTCAAACGCTACCTTGTTTTTCATGAGGCAGTCCCTTATATTGAGGACCAGCCTGCTCTCAAACCTGCTCCTGTTTTTGCCCTTGAGCGCCAGCTCGCCGTAGCGGATTATTACTGTGTTGTGCATCATGATGGTTAGAAAGCTGTTTCATTTAAATATGTTCAGATTTGAGGGCCTTGAGATTTAGCCGTGATTATATAAATGTTGATATGATGGGTCAACAAACTTTTCATACTCAAGCTCAAGCATCCTGTACATCGCGAGGCCGGTCCTCAGTGTGCCCCATTTGTCGGTCGCAGCAAGATTTATCTCGCATAATGCTTTGATAAGATTATTGTGATACATTTCCATCCTGTACTTTGTCTCTATCAGGAAATTCATCCCTTTACCGGATTCAACCTGGACATCATCTATAGTTCCACTTGATATTTTTGGAATTGTCGTTACCTGCTGGAACGACCAGTAAACAGAAGCAGGTGTCATGGCCAACTCTATTCCGTTTTCCATAGACAGAAGGCTGAACAGGTATGATGAGGCATATAGATCATAGCCTTGTAAGTTAAAGGCAAGCCTTATCGAAAAACTCTTTTCCTTTGCAATCTCAATTACCCTGTCTGTTATGTCCTCATCAATCGTTGGCAGTGTCTTATTTACTACACCTACTTGTACTATGTGCGTCATTAATATCAGTGTTATGGCTGTGTTTTTAAAAGTTACTGGGTTAAAATGAAAAGATCGGTCGGATAGACAGTAGATATAGTTAACACTGATTGCGCAAACTCTGTTAATCTTAACTGCGCCATCTGTTAAAGAATGCGGTTTAATCTCCTAATATAGGGTTATATGGCGGACCACTTGTGTCAGGTGGTTTGACCGAAAAGCTCAAGCCTGATAAGATGGCAAGATATATACAGATCAGAATAAAAAAGATACCATAGTCAAGATACATAAATGAAAAGAGAGCAACCAGGATAAATATGCCAGATACATATAATGCAGGATCAAGAACCTTAAATCTCCAATAGTTTCCTGTTGTTGAATTGTAACCGAAGATGCCATCACGGGTCCATAAGCCGATACCAGGAATCATGCCAAGTTCTTTTCGCCATTCACCATGAATTTTCGGGACCCCCATCGAAGCTGCTGCCATACCAATGAAAATAAAAAACACCGGGATAACAAAGATCAATTTATAAAAGACCGCTAATAGAACCGTAGTGATCAAAACTATTATCTGGATGATTGAATATACTTCCCATCTTCTCATGACTGTCTTAATCTTCATTTTTGGTGTGAATTTTGCTCTGAGCATAGCCTTTTCAACCTCAAAAGGCTTATTACCTTCCTTCAC
>CAZPXC010000029.1:415-18927 GCA_964590935.1 uncultured Methanosarcinales archaeon | reverse complement strand
AATCCTGGTATTTCTTTATGAGGTCTTCAAACAATATGTCCCTATGTTTCCGGATTTCCATTCTTTTCTGCTGCCTGGCGTTTTTGTCATATACTTCAATCTTCTTGAATTCCTTGCATAACATGCTGATTCTCTCTTCATCCTCAAAGTCATCATGGATAAGTTCAGAAATAAGGTACTCAAGGCCGCACTTGAACCCAAGTTTTTTAGCCTCCTCAAGAGTAATCCTTCCCATCGGCTTTTGATGGCCGGTGTAAACAGGCCCGCCTGTCTTTCTGGATTTTCCCTTCTGGGCTAACTTGGCCTGTCGCTCAGTGAATGCAAGAATCCTTGTTTCATAATAATTATACCTTTCCCTGGGAAAAAATGATGAATCAACTATGTCAGAAAGCTCATCAGCGGGCAGTTCATTCCCTGGCTCTGGCCTTGAGAGAAACATCATTTTCCGCCTAAAAATGCCCCTCTCTTTATAAAATTTGCGTTTTGTTGCTACTACTTAGTTAAATCAAAAAATTGTTGATAATTTTTTCAAAGTCCTTGGCTGCTTCTATCTCAAAATCAGCATAACCCACTCGCTGATACCAGTTGCCTGTCCTGACAAGCACTGTGCTCATGCCTAGCTTTTTTGCATTTATAAGGTCGCTTTTCGGGCGGTTGCCTATCATTATGCACTCCTCAGGCCTTACCTGGAGTCTCTCAGCCACGCGCAGAAAATTGCTGATATGTGGCTTGTTATATCCTGTATCATTGCTGGTGACAATGGTCTTAAACAGCTTATCTACGCCGAGGAGGCGTATCCTTTCAGCCTTTATCTGCTTGTCACCGTCTGCATCGCTTAAAAGCGCCTTCTTGAGCCTTATCCTGCCCAGCATCTCCCTGACACCTGGAAAGAGCCTGATCTTTTTGTTGCAGAAATCCCAGTATATTTTCTCCAGGCTCTTTATCTGCTCCATGCTGGCTCTTATATTCAACAGCCTGAACGTATCTTTCAGCCACAGGTCCCGGCCGAACTCTGCTGGCCTTATTGCGGTTGACTCATACCTGGCCCTGACCTTCCTGAATACCCGCCTGAATGCACTGCGCCCGATGCCCATATGCTCTGCCAGGTGATCAGCCAGCTTTTCCTCGGCATATTCCTGCGCAGGGCTGAACTCCTCTATCGTATCATCAAAGTCGAATATGACTGCCTTTATCCTGACAGGCTTTACCTCGACACTAATCATGCTGCGTGGCTCCCTTTGTTTTATAATGATCTTCCTGTCGATATCAATCGCTGCCTTGTTTGATTTTATTCCAAATGTCCTTAGGTCAGTATAATCCGACTTACGGATGACCATCGAGTGATCGCTGCCAAACCCTTTGTTGTAGTAGCAGAAAAGCTCATCTGTGATCTGACCTGATCTTATCCGCACCCTTATCTTGTTCATGTTGAGCTTTGCAGCAGAAAAGTCTGAATTGATCCCCAGGATACAGTCCCCTTTCCTGGTAAGATAGCTGTCTTTTGTAAACTCAATGGTCGTCTTGTGCGTTGCTGTTATGTTTCTGTGACCATATGCATTGAATTTCATCTTGTCCATAAAGAAAAGGGTGGCTCCCCTGGTTGTGGGTAAGTGGGGGTAAGGTTAAGAATCAGGGTTGTATCAGGGAGCCCACCTTTTTATAATTTGTATATATTAGAATATTATAAATACAACTAATATATAAATGTTACGTTTTTGTATACTAAAATAACATTTTATTCTATAGAATTGGCTGTTTTGTCAGTAGATTCTTTTCCTGTCAATGCATAAAGATGTTGGCCTGGATGAATTGGAGGATCCAATTAGATTAGGATTATTTTCGTTTGGAAAGGTTGTGATGCTGTAGGAGATAAGACAGAGCCTGACTGAAATCATAGAAAGGTTAGGTAATCAAAACCTCAGTGCCTGAAGCAATATAATGAAGCAATATAATACTAAATATGATCAACAGCCCCACTATTAGAAAAAAAGGTAATAAAACAGCCAACGCCGACTTTCCTTTTGATAGATTATGTATTTTGGATATACCAATGATCATCAGGATTGCCGAATAAATAATTGCTGCAAACCCGACCATTGGAACAACATTTAAGATTAAATAAGGAATCATGCTGTAGGTATAAACATTATATGAGCCTGAGTATGCTCCCTCTCCCTTAAATGCAATGATTATCACATGAATCAATGCCGAATATACAAAAGTCATGATTATTCCTGCCCCTAGAAAGTAAAATAAAGCTCCTGCAGATAAAAGATTGAATCCGCTAAAAAGACCGTATCCTCCAGACATCAGGCCCGTCATTGCCATAGAAAATCCATAACTAACCACTGAAAAGAAAGTCCCAAGAATAACATATGTTAAGAGTGAATTCTTGATCCCCTTCTCTGTTTTCACCTTTTCAAAGAACAGATTAGGGTCTGAAAAGATGTATTTTATTTTATCCCAGAATCCAAATTCAGAATTATTGTCGGCCATTACCAGATTTCTGTGCTCTTTCACTAATAAATCTTTCGATTTTCGAAAAATTTATATATGCACTGATTCATGTATACTTATGATGAAGAAAAGAGGAGAAGTCAAAGCACAGTACATATTTTATGTTATAGGGATTGTATTTATATTCGCTACTGTTGCGTATTTTTCGTATGAATACCTATTCAGTCTATCAGACATAGTTAAAACAATCATACTGGTCTGCCTTGTAATTGTTTTTTTCTTTACAGCAGACTTTATGGCAGAGAGGAAAATATAAGATGGCCTGGTATCCTTTTGTGGGTTATGGAGTTTTCTGGATCGGACTAATTGTATCTATAATTCTCTACGCGATGAAAAGAAAATGGTATCCAATCATGTACCTAATTTCAGTCTCATTATACATATTCACGGCAGGTTTTATAATAGACGTCTTTAATCTTTCAAAAAATTTAATTCTTCTAACACTGGCCTTCTCTGCTCTGGTGATGATCGGGCTGGGGATGTACCTCTCAAAAAAATTCCAGAAATGAGAAGATGAACATCAAGCTTGCACTTGGAATCATTCTGCCATTGGCCCTGATTTTATCTTTGGTTATCTTAAGCACTGCAAATATTGGGTTTTCTGTAGAGAAAAAGGACGCTGAATATGTCCGATTCTCCCCCCTGTTTGTAGATAAAAACTCTCCGACAAACAATATTCCGATAGAGACTATAACCATAACCAATGATTTCTTCTTGCCCAAAAGGTATGAACTTCCAAGACTGCAAGTTTGTTTGAACGACAAAGAAGGGGTTAAAGAGATCCAGAACATGCAGGTCAGATACAATGAAGGGTTTTATACGAGAGGTTCAGATGTTCCAATATTTGATGAGCTAATCTTCGGTTACGACTATCATTCCAGGCAAAGCATAGAGTTACCAGCGGAATCGAAAAAGCAGATCAAGATCCTGGTTGAACCAGAATATCTATACAGCTATGATACTGATATAGAATCATACAAAGCATATGACGAGCTGCTTCTGATTGAATCACAGGACACAGACAGGTACTCTTACAATTCCTGCCAGAACCTTGACAGCAAGGAGATTGAATCGGCAATACACATCCCCATCATAAAATAATGCTAAATCTCCCTTGCTCTGTGGCATGACTGCACTCCCGCATTATTTATTTATGCATAGGTATATTCTTCGTTTGTATCTATATTCTACATACCTCAATCCTTTGAAATGGAGGCAATCAACCAAAAGATTTATATAAATTCTTAAAATTTTGCTTGAGAATTCTTTTTGAGCTAAACACTCATGTAAAAATGGAGATAGCCAAGAGATACATAACAAAGGAATCAGAGCCCAGATGGCAGAAGTACTGGGAAGAGCAGGGAATCTACAGCTTTGATGAGGAATCAGACAAAGAGATATATTCTGTCGACACGCCGCCGCCGACATTCTCAGGGAAGATGCATATAGGCCATGCGTTCAGCTACACGCAGCAGGATTTCCTTGTAAGGTTCCAGAGGATGCTCGGCAAGAACATATTCTTCCCTTTCGGCGTGGATGACAACGGCATCGCGACAGAAAGGCTGGTCGAGAGCATCCATAAGGTGCAGGCTGTCTCGATGGAGAGGAAAGCATTTACCAAGCTCTGCCTTGAGACCCTTGAAAAGATGCG
The DNA here is from genome assembly GCA_964590935.1 of uncultured Methanosarcinales archaeon. GTDB lineage: Archaea > Nanobdellota > Nanobdellia > Woesearchaeales > DSVV01 > CAYXZQ01. Next base: position 14,759 of record CAZPXC010000029.1, on the reverse strand, counting down.
GCCGGATTTTGTCAGCGACTGGAAAAAGATAGGGATGAGCTGCGACTGGTCGATATTCTACTCGTCGATAAGCGATGCGTCGCAGAAGATCTCGCAGAAATCCTTTATCGATCTCTACAAGAAAGGCAGGGAATACAGGAAAGACGCTCCTGTATTATACTGCCCTGAATGCCGGACCGCGATATCCCAGGTCGAGTGCGAGGACAAGGAGCAGAGCTCATTTTTCAATGACATCATATTCAAAATTGAGGGTGAAGATGTGATAATAGCGACGACAAGGCCCGAATACCTGCCCGCGACAGTCGCTGTCTTTTTCCACCCTGATGATAAGCGTTATCAGAAATACAAGGGGAAGATGGCAAAGGTGCCCCTCTTTGACTTTGAGGTGCCTGTGCTGCCTGACCCGAGAGCAGACCCTGAAAAGGGCTCAGGGATCGTGATGTGCTGCACATTCGGGGACCAGACTGACATGGAATGGTATTTTGCGCATGATCTCCCGCTCAAGTCCCTTCTTACTGAAGACGGGAAGCTCACTGATATAGCCGGCAAGTATGCCGGGATGTCGGTCCATACAGCAAGAAAGATGATAATCGAGGACCTGAAGGATGCAAGGCTGCTGATATCGCAGACCCCTATAACACACACTGTCAAGGTCCATGAAAGATGCAAGACAGAGATCGAGATAATACACACAAAGCAGTGGTTCGTCAAATACCTCGACCTCCGGGATGAGATGCTCAGGTGGGGCTCTGAGCTGAACTGGTATCCGAAACATATGAGGGTAAGATACGACAACTGGGTAAAGGGCCTACAGTGGGACTGGCTCATCAGCAGGCAGCGCTTCCATGGGATACCTTTCCCTGTCTGGTACTGCAAAAAGTGCAGCCACATCATACTCGCTGATGAAAAAGACCTTCCTGTCGACCCTGTGAAAGACAGCCCGCCTGTAAAGCACTGCCCAAAGTGCCGCTCATCAGAGTTCATGCCTGAGCAGGATGTCATGGACACATGGGCAACATCCTCGCTTTCGCCGCATCTCGCGATCGAGAGGTTCAGAGGCAGGGCATTCTACAAGAAGCTCTATCCCATGAGCCTGAGGCCGCAGGCACATGACATAATAACGTTCTGGCTGTTCAATACCGTCGTAAAATCCCAGCTGCAGTTCAATGTAAAGCCCTGGCATGACGTGGTCATATCAGGCCATGCCCTTGACCCCAAAGGCAAGAAGATGTCAAAATCCAGGGGCAACATCATAACGCCGCAGGAGATGATGAAAAAATACAGTGCAGACGCGCTTAGGTTCTGGGCAGCCGGCTCGAAGCTCGGTGATGACATGCCGTTCCAGGAAAAGGATCTCGTGACAGGAACGAAGTTCATGACCAAGCTGTGGAACGCATCAAGGTTTGTCATCACAAACCTGAAAGGGTACAGGCATAAAAGGCCTGAACACATAGAGACCATGGATATGTGGCTTTTAAGCAGGCTAAACAGGATGATCGAGGCTGTGACCGCCAGCTTCAAAAGATACGAGTATTCAAGGACCAAGCTTGACACAGAAAAATTCTTCTGGCACGTATTCTGCGACTATTATCTGGAGCTGGTCAAGGACAGGATATACAACCAGGATAAATACAATAAAGAAGCGGTCGAATCTGCAAGATACACCCTGCATGAGGGCCTTCTTTCGATTATCAAGCTGATGGCGCCCATCACTCCGCACATCACAGAGGAGATATACCATCTCTATTTCGCAAGACAGGAGAACAGCAAGAGCATACATAACTCAGCATGGCCGAGGTATGATCCTGACATTGTTGACGAGAAAGCAGAAAAAGCCGGCGATCTTGCTGTCTATGCAGTCGATGCAGCCCGCAGGGCAAAGACAGAGAAGCAGCTTTCCCTCAAGTCGCATATCAAGAAGATGGTCCTCAAATCAAGGCTGTCAAAGTCGGACTTTGAGGAGGTTGAACACGATATAATGGCGGCGACAAATTCAGACAGCATCGAATATATACAGCTTGACAGCAAGTCAAAGATCGAATTTGAGCACATCATCGATCTGTGAACTTACTTATAAGTAATAAAAAATAGAAAAGTTTAAATATAAGTTAGGTTATTAAGCTACATATAAAATTCAAGGGTGAGGTTAAATGGGTAATGGCAAGGGTAAAGTGCCTTCTCCGGAAGAGCTATATGAAGCAGCAAGAAGGTTCACTTCTCACAGATTCAATCCTGCACATACAGGGCATGATTGTTTAAGTGATCTTTCTGTGGACCAGAAGAATTATTTTTTAAAGCTGGCAAGGCTTGGATATGAATATGGTATTCCCTGCGGGGAGGTTGAGAAAGTCCTTAATATCGTTGAAAAATACGATGGACAGCCATCATTATCGAGCACGCTGAAGTTCCATAAGACATATTCAGGGGGGGATGTCACGCTTACTGAGGCCTATGCCATACTCCAAGGCAAGTATCCAAAATTACGGAAAATTGATGATTTTGAGCTACCAACAGTAGAGGCGAATAATGCCCTGACGGAAAGGCACAATTCTTTTGATAACCTGGCATTTGGCTTTCTCCTATATCAAGTGGCAAACAAGCCTGAAGAAGGTTCATTGACGGAAATTGTTGAATCAATGGGCCCTGTCGCAGGCGGCCTGAATGATGTTGTGGGCAATAATGGGCTATGGGATGGTTATCCGACCCAAGAGAAGCAGGTATTGTTTTACCAGAGTTCGGGAAAAGACTGAAGCGAATGAAGTTATTAGAGCCTAACCCTTTTTACTTTTTCTCAAAATTCTGACAACAGCCACGCAACAAAAGAAAATAAGAATAAAAAAAGAAAAAAGAGATCTATCTCCTGGCCATCTTGGCCCTTGAGACATCTCCCTGCTTATCGACAAAATATAAGTATCCTTTCTCCTTCCTGACGCCTGTCCTTGCGACAACATCCTGCTTGACGCTGCCCTTTTTCCTGCCCCTGGCCATCTTAGCCCGGGCGATATTACCATTCTTATCGACAAAGTACAGGTATCCCATCTCTCTTTTAACTCCTGCTTTTGCAACTTTTTCTGCCATTTAATATCCCCTCCTGGATGTTTTTTTACTCGGTAAATTATGTTTATTTAAAAATTTATCCTTTTGTTTTAAAAACATAATAAAATGTTGTAACGCGTAAAATTATCGGAAAGTAAAATTTTCATAGGCCATCCTGACGAGGATGCAGTTTCTTGCCTGCAATTATAGAATAAGAGGCCGTGTAGAAATCCTTTCGCTCGTCACGGACGAGATGTACAGCACTGCGTGCCCTAATCGTCCTGAAGCTGTGCTGTCTTACGAGACAGGTGAGCACTCGCTCGCCATAAATGGCAAGGATTTCTACACGGCTAAAGAACCTAAACTTTTTTAAACAGTACATTATTTCTTTGGAAAACTCAAGTATGCATGGTGATGAAAAAATGATTCCAGAGCAATTAAAAGAATCAAACAGCAAGTTTATCAAGGTAAGATGCCCGAAATGCAAGAACGAACAGGTAACGTTCGGCAAGAGCTCGTCCGGCGTAAAATGCCTGGTGTGCTCAAAGGTCCTTTCAGAGCCGACCGGCGGAAAGGCAAGGGTCAAGGCAAGGATACTGGAGGTTCTTGAGTAGATGCTGATAAGGAAACAGGATTACCCTGAAAGGTCAGACCTTGTGATATGTACTGTTACCAAGATACAGTTCAACTCGATATTTGTAAGGCTCGACGAGTATGACAAAAAACAGGGCATAATCCACATCTCAGAGATTTCGCCCGGAAGGATCAGGAACATCCGGGACTATGTAAAAGAGGGCAAGGTGATTGTCTGCGTTGTCCTCCGGGTGAACATGGAGAGGGACCTGATTGAGCTCAGCCTGAGGAGGGTGACAGAGAGCCAGAGGAGAAACAAGATAAACGGGATGAAGCAGGAGCAAAAGGCAGAGAAGATAATCGAATTCGTCGCAAAGTCGCAGAAGAAGGGTTCCAAGGAACTGTTGGATCACATAATACAGAAGATTACCCCTGATTATGATTCAATAAACGGTTTTTTCGAGGATGTCGTCTCCGGGGCTGCATCCCTTAATGAGCTTAAGCTTGACAAGAAGACCACCGATCTTCTCAATGATACCATAAGCCAGAGGATAAAGCCGCCCGAGGTCATAATAAAGGGCAGGTTCGAGCTTAAAAGCCTGCAGAGCAATGCCATTGAGGTCATCAAAGAGGCACTCAAGAAAGCCAAGGATATCGGCAAGGACAATCTTGCGATTGTCTACCAGGGAGCTGGCAGGTATGACGTGAGCCTGAAGTCAGGCGACTACAAGAGTGCAGAGAACATTCTTGACACCATCGTAAGCACTGTCGAGGAGCATATGAAAAAGATGAAGGGCGAATTCAGTTTCGAGAGGACCGACAAGTAAGGCAGGCGATGATGGCTAGTCACATATATAAATGCACAGGGTGCGGAGCATACACCATGCAAAAATCATGCCCAAAGTGCGGCATGGGCACAGTCATCCCGAGACCGCCGAAATACAGCCCTGAAGACAGGTACTCCCAATACAGGAGAGAGGCAAAAAAAGAGAAAATGATAAAGGAAGGGTTAATATGAGCTGGAAATTTACACTGCATAAGAAGCTGCCAAAGCTGAAAAATGCAGTCCTCCTGGAAGGACTGCCGGGAATAGGTAACATAGGCAAGGTTGCTGTCGATTTTCTCATAGACAAGCTGAATGCAGAGAAACTATACAGCATCTCCTCCTATACAATGCCGCACTCTGTCTTTGTCAACGAGGAAAACCTTATCGAGCTCCCGGGGATAGAACTATATTATAAGAAAGGCACTTCAAAGAGGCCGGACCTTCTGCTGCTGACAGGTGATGTCCAGCCTATAGACGAGGTCTCATGCTATGAATTCTGTGATAAGATACTCGATGTTGCGCAGAAGATGAAGGTAAGCCACATCATAACCCTTGGAGGCATCGGTCTGCATGATGTTCCAAAAAGCCCGAAGCTGTACTGCACAGGCAACAACAGGCAGCTGATAAAAAAGTATTGCAGCAACACACAGCTAAGCAACGATATCTATGGTGTTGTGGGGCCTATCGTCGGTGTTTCAGGGCTGCTTCTCGGCCTCGGGAAAAGAAGGAACATTCCTGCTATTGCGATACTTGCTGAAACCCTGGGCCACCCGCTTTATCTTGGGATAAAAGGAGCAAGAGAGGTTATGAAGGTCCTAAACACCAAGCTGGGGCTTGCAATCAACCTAAAAGAGCTTGACAGGGAGATAAAGAGCCTGGAAACAGAGATGCTCCAGAAAACCAAGGAACTAAGCCAGATCTCCAAGGAAACAGCCCTAAAGAAGATAGAGGGCAAGTTTGGCAAGGATGTTACTTATATAGGCTGATTTCCAGTTCTTTTCATAACTTTAAAGTAAAAAATTACCAAAAAGTTTATAAAGGGGTACTGTTTCTCCCTCTACAGGGGGTTTATTTATGAAAAGAAGCAAGACAGATACACGGATGTTTGTGGATATCTATGCACCAAAGGACAACAACAAGAAATGGAAAAAAACAGACAAGTATAAGGAAAACTGGTGGATGTGATGGACGAGGATACGGATATTTTGAACGAAATTGAGCAAAAGAAGAAAAAGAAATCGTTCGAGTCAATCATCAATAGATCGAAATACTCTAAGCTAGAGCTTGATGAAGTCATGATGGAAAGCTGATTCTTGGATTTATCACCCAGATTGTTTGAAAACCTGCCTGCAGCATGGTTAATTTTTCTATGATGGTGCGAGAGAAATTTTTTCATTACACGGCGTTAAAATGTTGACTTTTCCTCGATTGTGCTATTGAAATTTTTCCATCCACTGGCAGCAAGCCCGCTTCAACACGGCACTGCAGGTGCCTGTGCGCTTGCGCCAATGGAAAAATTTCTGCTTGAGTTGCCCTTCGGGCTGGTATCCTGCACTTGAAAGAAAAATCTGCAATCACAGAAAAAACCAAATTAAGATATGTGACTCAACAAAACAAAAAAATATATATAAAAACAGCAAAACATCTTCGATAATGGAATACGATCTTGAGCTTGAAAGGGTGGCCGGGGAAATAAAAAAGGCCGATGCAAGGCTAGTCTGTATCCAGCTGCCTGACGGTCTTAAGCCACAAGCGGCAGAGATCCAGAAAGTTATCGAGGCAAAGACAGGTGCTGATGTCATCATATGGGCAGGCTCATGCTATGGTGCATGCGACACCCCGCTCGGACTTAAAGATATTGGAGTGGACATGCTGGTGCAATGGGGGCACAGCGAATGGTGACAGGAAAAGAACAAAGCAGTTCAATGAAACAATAGAAAATGGAAAAATTCATGATAAGGTCTGCCATCCTGGAAAGGCTGGGGCCGGAGATAAAAAGGGCTGTTGAGCTTATCAGCAATGCCATAAAGACCAAGAGACCTATTCTGATAAGGCATCACGCGGACTGCGATGGTTATGCAGGCGCTGTCGCACTGGAAAGGGCGATACTCTCTCTCATGTACAAGGCCCACAGGCGCGAGAGCGACATATTCTTCTATTACAGGCGGCTGCCGTCAAGGACGCCTTTCTATGATTATTCTGACGCGACAAAGGACCTGGGAAATTTCCTGCAGGACAGGGCGCGTTTCGAGCGCAAGGCGCCGCTTATATTAGTTGTTGACAACGGCAGCTCAGCAGAGGACCTTCTTGCCCTGAAAAAGCTCAGGCTCTACAGGGCGCAGATAATAGTCATAGACCATCACCCTTTCAATCCTGAGAACAGCAATTATATCGATGTGCATATCAACCCGCTCATGGACCAGGGCAGCTCACAGGTAACTGCAGGAATGATCGGGGCAGAGACAGCCCATATGCTGAGCAGCAGCATAGAAAACATGGAGCTGTTGGCAGCTGTTGCTGGGATCGCCGACAGGTCAGACAATGACGAGCTAAGGCAGTACCTTGAGCTGGCAGAAAAAAAGGGATTTAGCACTGCAGAGCTCAGGAGGGTCGCTAATGCTGTTGACTTCGAGGCAAAATATATCGGTTATATGGAGAGCAGGTATCTTATCGATGACCTCTTGTTCGGCAACACAGAGATGCAGAAAAAGCTTGTGGACATGATCGAAAAGGAGCTCCAGAGGGAAAATGACAGGCTTGAGAAGATGATAGATCATTATGCTGAGGTTGATGAAAGAGAGAACATGGCTGTCATCAGGCTTGACATCACTATGGGCAGAAAACCCAATGGGGGCTTATCATACGGAAAGATAACAGGTATGATGCTTGACATGTTTTCAAAATCATTGAACAAGCCTGCTGTCGCCATTGGACACGGCGATGATTTTATCACCTTCAGGATAAGCATGGGGCTTGATTATGATGTTAACAGAATAATAAAGAAGCTCAGCACTGAGATGCCCTATGCCCTTATCGAGGGAGGGGGCCATTCAAAGGCAGGGACAGTAAGGTTTATGCCAGGTGCAGAAAAGGAAGTGATGAAAAAAGTGCTGGGATATCTTGGTGAGAATTAAAATGGATATAAACACTTATCTCTTGACAAGCATTGCCTCATTTACAGGCGTCATCGCCGGCTATTTCATCTCTATGATCGCGCCTGAAGAGCTGCACCCCGGCAGGAGGTATCTGGGCCTGTTCAGGCATATCAGGTATGCCTATCCCTTTACAGGCATCCTGCTTTTTTTCTTCAGGAACAGCCCTGGCCAGTTTGCTGCTACAGCATCTCTGCTGTTCATTCTCGGGCTGCCTGTTGCATCATATGATGCAATCAGCTATGTCAGGGATGAGAAAATCAGGGGAAAATCAAGGCTGCTTGGCTTCCTTATATTTAGATACATATGGTTTATACCGATTGCCCTGCTACCATTTCTCTTTTCTAAGTTTTAGGAAATATCCTATCTTTGTTGCCATTACATGCAGTATAGGGCCCAGGATAAGGAGCACAAGTGCCATCTGCCATGTTAATGGCTTTATAAGGAAGCTGAAGGCAATTATTCCAACAACAAAGTCCAGCTGGTCCCAGGGGATAAACCTTGAGCCCTCCTTCATGCCTACGCGCCTCTTGAAAAAGCTCTTTACAAGGTCTCCGAAAAGGGCTCCAAAGCCAAAAGCAAAACCGACCAGGAGAAAGCTTATCCTGCTGTAATCAATGTATGTTATGCTAAGATAGAGGCCATTATTGAAAAGAACCATCTGTATGAAGCTTATTGCAATAGCGCCTATTATGCCAAATATAAATCCCCTATAGGTCTTATGGCTGCCAAAAATGGGTCTGCCCCGGAATCTCCTGTTGAAGTCTACTGGTACAGCAAGGAAGCTGAAGCATTTCCTGACAAGTATAGGCATCATGTTGGCTACCAGCCCGGGCAGCACATAATACAGTGTTGTCAGTATAGTATTTATCATTTTACAGTTTTCCTATCCTTATTGATGATATCATCAAAAGCCCCATTACAAGGTACAAGATGATCACATAGCTGCTGAAGAGCGTGCCAAAAAACTGGAAACAAAAATACAATAGAGGGAAGATTACACCATTGACTGTGATCGGCACACCTTCAAAGTGCTTCTGCCTCGATATGTTGAACCTGGCGAGCCTGAGTATGCCGCATGATGCAAAAAACACCAGGACCGCTGCATCAATAAAAGTATTCAGGCCCTGCTGGTATGCAAATACTGCAGGCCACAGACCAAAGCTGACAAGGTCAGCGAGCGAATCCATCTCCCTGCCAAGCTCATTGGACTGCTTAGTCAGTCTGGCAATCCGGCCATCAAGGAAGTCCAGCAGAACCGCCAGAAGGATAAGAGCTGCTGAGACAGTGAGATTCCCGCTGACTGCAAAAAATATTGCAATCACTCCGGCAATGAAATTGCCAAGCGTGAAATAATCCGCGATCTTAAGCATTTTAAGGATGTTCATTTTTTTACCATGTCTGCGATTATTGTCTCGCCTGCCCTTACCTGCTCCCCCTCTTTCACCCTCAGCCTGACATTTACAGGGAGTATCATGGAAACCTGCGAGCCAAGGTTGATCCTTCCTATACGCTGACCCTTCAGGACCCGCTCGCCCTTTTTGACAAAGCACTCTATCCTGCGCGCCAGAAAGCCGGCAATCTGGATAACCTTCAGGTTGCCATTTAAACCATCGATCAGTATCTCATTCTTCTCATTCAATAATGCCCTCATGCTGTCAGCAGCAAAGAACTTTCCCTTTGTGTGGCTGACAGATACTATTTTCCCGCTTACAGGTGCTCTCTGGACATGCACATCCATGAGAGACATGAATATCGAGACCAGGTAATGGGCGCTTTTCACATCACCGGCAAGGGTGCTTATCCTGCCAAAAAGGCCTTTATCAATATCAAGGCTTTCCTTGCTTATCTCCATAACCGTTATTATCCTGCCGTCTGCAGGGCTCACGATATTATTTCCGTCCGGGATGGTCCTGACCGGGTCCCGCAAAAAGTACAGTCTCCAGAATAAAAGGCAAAGAACAACGACCCCCCCTACTGCAATAATTGATTGTACAAGCATATTCTAGCCTAAATCTGCTTTATTATAAAATTTTCGCATTTTATATGATCTCTCATTCTCTCATCCGATAGTCAATTTGCTGCCTTCCTTCAATCCGATCATGTCTGCAATGCCGGCGTTGATCTCAAGGACATAACTGGCATTTTTGCCCGGGCTAATGACCGGGCACCTGGTTGCGCTGCATGGTTGGCTGTTCCTGCTTATAAAGACCACCTCACCATCAGAATCTATCCATATCATGTCAAGCGGAATAAGGGTATTCATCATCCAGAAGTCATATTCTCCCTCATCACTGAAAATAAAGAGCATACCCTTATCTGGATCCATATGCCTCCTGTACATCAGGCCTGTTTCCTGCTCCTGCTCTGTTATGGCCAGCTCAACACTGAAGCAGTGCTCCTTATAGCATACCCTGCTCATGTTGCCTGTTTCATTGACTTTATCTGTGACAGAGAGGGCTGAGGTGTCAGATGGCTGCTCCCTGCTGGTCCCTGTTGTCCTGCTGCAGCCTGCTGCCAGGAGCAGGAGCATGGCAGCGATCAGCATGGTTATCAACAATGCCTCTTTATTGACTGTCTCTTTCATCTTTCAAACAGCACCTTCTTTTGTCCTGAATATAGGCCCATCTGGCTCATCTGGACATACTGCTCATCTGTCAGCGAAAGCGGTGACACCACAAAATTATATTTATCCTTGATCTCAGCGCAGAGTGCCTTGACCTCTCCAGGGTCAATATTCTCACCTATGAGAAGTACGTTGGCCCTGTCATTGCTTTCCTTGCCATGCAGGATTATAGAAGTGATGCCCATGATAGCAGATGCTTTTTCTACAAATATCCGCAACACCCGGACATCTTTCTTGAACAGCTTTGAGAGGAACTCGACCCTCTTGTTGCTCTGCAGCTTATACAGCCTGAACCTGCTTATCTTGACTATCCCGATGATCTGTAGCCTGCTCAGCTTTCCAAGGATCCTGGAGCAGCTTGCCATAGAAACCTTGCTCAGCCTGGAAAGCTCCTGGAGATAGAACTGCCTGCCTGCGTCAGAAAAGAACACCTTGAGGATGCTTATTATCTTCCTGTCAAAGAGCTCTTCAAGGATACTGGCCTCTTCCATCAGCTTTCAGTGAGGACACTCATATTTATGTTTTTTCATTTTTGAAAATATATATCATAAATGAAATATAAAACCAATATTGAAAACAAGCTCTATAAATCAGATATTATAGGGTTAATAAAATACTCTATGTTGATTTTTTCTTGAATGTGCAGGAGAAATTTTTCCATCCACTGGCTGCTGGAGCCTCTTCAACACGGCACTGTGGGTGCCTGAGGCTCCTGCGCCTATGGAATATAATTATCCAACCGTTTTTTATCAGGGGGGATAATTATGGTCTGAGAAAACTGACGCAGTCAGTTTTCGATTGACAAATTTCTACCAGAGCTGCCCTTCGGGCTTGCTTCATGCACTTGAAAGAAAAATCTGCTATTACAGAAAAAATATCCCTTTAGAAACATCGCATCTTGATGCTAACCAGCCTTTAGGATGAAGCCTTCTATGCCTTACCTGTGCCTTTGCCCCTTGTAGAGCCCTTCGATTGTGGACAGGCTGTCTATATCCTCACGGCTGCGGTCTTCCCTCAACCTGATGAACCGAGGGAACCTTAGAGCATATCCGCTGGAATACGAGGGTGATTTCTGGATCTCCTCATAATTAACCTCAATTATAACCCTCGGCTTCAGCCTGACTGACCTGCCTTTCTGGGCAACCACCAATGGTTTTAGAAGCCCTGTAAAATCAGCATAGCTGGTGCCCTGGCTGCTCAGCTCCTTGACACCAGTACTTACCTTACCGACCTCAAGAAGGTTGCCGTCGTTGTCCCTGCATGCAAGGGTAAAGCTTGTGAGCCATTTTGCCCTCTTGCCCTCGCCCCATTCAGCTCCTGTGATCACTAGGTCCAGGCTTTCCATGACCGGCTTTATCTTGACACCGAAGCCAACCCTGGAGCCGGGCCTGTACCCTGCATCGAGGTTCTTTGCCATCACTCCCTCATTGCCCTTTCTGAGAGATTCTGAATAGAATGACTTTGCCTCATCCTCACTGGCGGTCGTGATCTGCTTTGACAGCAGGATCTTCCTGGCCTCTGGCCTGACTATCTTCTCGATGATGGCCCTGCGCTCCTTAAACGGCTTCTTAATGGTGCTTTTACCCTCATAAAACAGTATATCGAACACATTGGTCTCCACAGGGAGCTCAGCTGACATGCGCCCTATATCGTATTTTCGCTTGATCCTCTGGGATATGGCCTGGAACGGGAGGTACTTGCCTGTTTTCCTGTCATAGCCAACTGCCTCTGAGTCAAGGATAAAGGACCCTGCCTTAATATTTCTCTTCACATGGCTGACAATGTCAGGAAACTGCTCTGTGACATTCTCCAGCCTTCTGGTATAGAGGGTTATCCTGCCCTCTGTCTTATGCAGCTGAAGCCTGAACCCGTCATATTTGTACTCAAACGCTGCCGGCTTTCCGACCCTTGAGAAGGCATCGCTTATACCCTGGGCCTTCTGGTAGAGCATAACCTTGACTGGCCTGCCGGGCTGCAGGCTTAGCTCTTTGAGCCCTGCAAGCCCATTTTTCTTGATGATGGCTGCGATCCTGCCAAAATCCGAGGTGATGTCGTACGCCTCCTGGACAGATGCAATGTGCTTCTTATAATCTGCCTTCTTATCCTCAGGAATGACCAGCGCGTTTTTTGCCTCATCATAGCTCATCCCAAGCTCTTTGGAGAAGTATGCCCATACTATCGCGTCCCTTATCGAGCTATCGCCGACACCTATCCTCAGATCCTCAAGGACCGTCCTGACTATATAGAGCGCCTCGCCCGGCTCAGCACTTGTCAGAAGCTGGGCCATGAGCTTCACCTTCCTGTCAACGGCGCCGCTGCCCTCCAGCTGGCATAATTTCTGCAGGTTGGAGAGCACCTTCTCAGGGCTCAGCTTTGTCTTATAGAGAGTAGCCTGCTGCTTCTTGTGGATGATCTCCTGGGCAGTCAGGCCAAGGTCGCCTGTTTCCCTCCATTTGTCCTCAATCCGGACAGCAGATGCCCCAGATGCCAGCGCTATTGCCTTGATCACCAGCCTTGAGGCAACGCCGCTCTTCCTCTCATCCCAGGGAGGAAAAAGCTGTCCCTGCAAAAGAAGGATTATGCTGGGCAGGTCCGATACTGAGGTCTTTTCTATCAGTCTGGCAATGATCCTTGTCTTGTCCAGCCTCTTGGCGGTCCCCTCAAGCTGCCTGTATACAGCTACTATTTCAGTATAATCCATATCCACAACTAACAGCAAAGCATATTTATATTTTTTCAAAAATTATAAATACAACTTATTCCAGAAGGCTATTAACTATGGAAACCCTCCAGTGCATCACGACTAGGCGCTCGATACGCAAGTTCAAGGATATCCAGGTAGAGTGGTACAAGGTAGGTGAGGTGCTGTATGCAGGGTTTTCTGCCCCTACAGCAGGCAATCTGCAGGATTTCCGGTTTATGGTGGTCACTGAGCCAGAGCTCAAGAACCAGCTGGCACAGGCAGCCCTTGATCAGCTATGGGTCGCCCAGGCCCCTGTTATAATAGTAGTATTCTCTGAATATACCAAGACAAGAAGGTATTACGGCATAAGGGGTGAGCGGCTTTACACTATCCAGGGATGCGCTGCTGCAACGCAAAACATGCTTCTGGCAGCCCACGACCTTGGCCTGGGGGCGTGCTGGGTAGGAGCCTTTGACGAGGACAGGGTCAGAGCAATACTTGGGATTCCAGATTATGCGAGGCCACAGGCGATGATCCCTCTTGGATACCCCAATGAGGAGGCCCCGACACCTGCAAAGTTCAAGCTTGAGAACCTCGTGTTCTTCAACAGATGGGGGGACAATGCAGCCAAGGTATGGAATATCCGGACCGAGGTAATGAAGGAATGGTCTCCGCATGTCGAAAAGCTCATCAACAGGGCCAGGTCAGCGATGCATAACCCGGGCGAGGCCCTTGGGAACAAGATAACCAGGAAAGCCAAAGAGCTTCATGAGAAGGTTAAGCAAAAGCTCAACAAGTAATGAAAAATAACAAGTAGTTTTATTATTCTCCAGAATATATTTTAGAAATACACAATATTTAAATATTAGTTAAGATTAGATAGAAAGTTATATAAAGAGTTTTTGGCGGAACCCTTTATCTGTTGAATTTCGTGCTTTAACGGCGTGAAAAGGCGGAATTAAAAACCAAAATTTTGGCGGTTTAGGTTTTTAATGCGTTTTCTAAAGAGAGTATAGTATATACTCATATTTAAATATTTCGATAGACCGGAATATGTTTTGCACAAGATATATCGAAATATTAAAAAAAAACGAGGAGGGGTCGAAAAAATGGATTTCGTGGTTGAAAAGGCAATGAAAAGTGCTGAGAGCAGCACAGGTTTTGATGGCGTAGAGGTAAAGCCAGCAACCATAAAGGTCATTGGCTGTGGAGGTGCAGGCAATAACATGGTAAGCTGGCTGTATAAAAAAGGCATTGAGGGTGCAGAGATAATTGCAACAAACACTGACCAGCAGCACCTTAATGTCACTGAGGCAGACAGGAAATTCCTTATGGGAAGGGATGTTACCCGTGGCCTTGGGTGCGGAGGATTCCCGCAGAAAGGAGCTGAGGCTGCCCAGGAGTCTATGCAGGATATAAAAGACACACTGAAGACTTCAGATATGGTG
>CAZPXC010000029.1:0-386 GCA_964590935.1 uncultured Methanosarcinales archaeon | reverse complement strand
TTGTTTGCGCCGGGATGGGAGGTGGAACAGGAACCGGTTCAGCCCCGATTATCGCCAATGTTGCAAGGGATACCGGGTCAATTGTGATAGGCACAGTTACGATGCCGTTCAAGATTGAAAGGGCAAGAGTGGACAAGGCTGAATTCGGCCTGCAGCAGCTGAGACAGGTGTCGGACACAGTCATCGTTATTGACAACAACAGGCTGGTCCAGATAGCAGGGAACCTGCCGATACAGCAGGCATTCGCAGTCGCAAACGAGCTTATCGCCACGATGATCAAGGGAATTGTCGAGACCATAGCAGTGCCATCACTTGTCAACCTTGACTATGCAGATGTCAAGACGATAATGACAAACGGCGGGGTCGCAGCGATCGGCGTCGGCGCT
>CAZPXC010000028.1:726-21650 GCA_964590935.1 uncultured Methanosarcinales archaeon | reverse complement strand
AAGCTCAGGAAAGTCAGGATGAAAGAGGATATAATGTATGTGTTGTTCGGGACATTCAAGAACGGCAACGGTGCTGCAACTATCTCCCTTGTCCTGTTCGGCCCTGCTGCTGCAATACCTGTAGCTGTTCGCGGCCTTCTGACCCCGTTCTACTTTGTTTTTCTTGAATGGCTGTTTGCCAGGCACAACAAGGCTGTTTCTTCGCACCAGGATGGCTGAAAAGTCCAGGACAAAAAAACAAATCCGGGCCAGTTAAGAATCACTTGCAGCCCTGGGTCATGTCCTCAAGCCTGTCCAAATTATCAACAACGGCCTTTACATCATTAAAGGGACCTGTCTTGACTGTAATCTTCTCATCAGCACACCTGCGTATGGCATTCCATCCCATGCCCCTGACAAAGATTATGCCGGGCCTGTACTGCATCACCTCGTCAATCGCGATGCAGCCTCCATGGCCATGCTCGCTGACCTTGGGCTTTATCTCTAGCTCTTTCTTGTCTGTATCATAGACCGCCCAGAAAGGCGTCTGCCCAAAATGTTCACATATCTGTGAATCCATCCCTTTGTTTTCATCAACCGGCATTGCAATTCTCATTTTTTATCGACCTCCTTGTCGCTTGGATGCGTCGGCTCTTTAAGCATCTTCAGCCTGCCTGAGATATAATTTTCAATAGCAGCCCTGGCAGTATCGCCCTTTGAAATGTATATCTCAATCAAGCTGTCCCTCAGCATGTGGAATGATACCTCTCCTATCTTCTGCAGGAGAACAGCATCCATATTTTCTTTTAGCACCTCTTTGGAAGCGGACAGCCCTGCACGGACGTCTTTCCTGATAAACGGGTTGTCCCTTATGTAATATGATTCGATGCGTCCGTCTTTTACCCTGGCGAAGAGGTAGTATCTTGCCCTTCCAAAATGGCCGTCCACCCCTGAATCCAGGCCCTTCTTATCGCTTACAGGAACCAGCAGCTTGAAGCATGACGACCTGTACGGCTCGATATGTATTGTGAAAGATTCAATCTCGGGTATCTTATGTTTTATAAGGGCTTCTATCTCATCAGAAACATGGTGGGCTCTCTGGACATTTGCAGTCTTTCTTACCTTTATATTCGCCTCCCCGAATATAAAAGGTCCGGCTTTCCTGAGCCTCAGTTTCTCAAAGCTTAGCAATCCATTGCTCTGCTTCAGTATCTTTACGACCTCTTTCTCGGTCTCCCTGCTCGGGCTTACATCCATCAGGGTAAGCACCGAGTCTTTTATGGTCCCAATCCCCATCCTTAGGATAAGAAGAGAGATGACCATTGTTGCGATGCCTTCGACATAGTCTATGCGTAGATACGTGAAGATGATGCCGATAAGCACTGCTGCAGACGCCAGCACATCCTTGAGCCTGTCCTTGCTTGAGGTGATGAGGCTCTGGCTGTTTGTAAGCTCTCCTTTTTTCTTCAGGTACTTATGCATGATAAATGCCACAACACCTGACAGGGCTGCAACAGCAACAGTCGTCTTGACATAGGATATCTCAGGCAGTATGAAAATGCGGCCATATCCCTTTACCAGGAAAACCACAGCAGCGTAGATTATCAGCAATGATATCAGGAGTGAGGCCAGGCTTTCAGCCTTGTAGTATCCGTAGTTGAACCTCTCATCAGGCTTCCTGCCGGCGATCTTCAGGCCGAGATAAGCTGCAAGGGACGTGACAATATCTGTTGCTGAGTCAAGAGCATCTGTAAGGAGGACAAGGGCACCGGACAGGATGCCGAATACTGCCTTGAGCAGGGCAAGCGCTGCTGACACAGCCATGGTGATAAGCGCTGCATGCTGCCCGTCCTTAAGTTTTCCACTCCCTCTCATGATGCACCCTCCATGACTGATAAAGCCATATCCTCAAAAACCGGCCTGTATTTGGGGTCAAAATCAATCACAGGCCTTAGCGCGACCAGCGCCTTTACAAAGCTCCTGTCATAAGGTATTTTTGCCAGGAGCCCTATCCCGGACTTTTTGGCAAACTGCTCAATTTTCCTGGTAAATCCCTGGTTTATATCAGATTTGTTTATCACTATGCTGCAAGGTATCCTGAAATGCCCCACCATCTCAAGTGCCCTTTTCAGGTCTGAAAAGCCGGTCGGCGTAGGCTCTGCAACAGCAACGATCTCATCACTGCCTGTGACAGATGCGATCACAGGGCAACCGATGCCTGCTGCAGCATCGATCACCATGATATCAGCGCCGTTGCCCAGCGACTGTGCCTTTGCTTTCACATGCGCCACAACCTTTCCTGACCCAGATTCCCCGGTCTTTAGCTGGGCTGAGACTACCTTAAACCCATATTTTGTATCAGCATGTCCTATCTCTGCATTTTCAACGTCAAGCAGCTCGACCGCATTTTCGGGGCAGACAATCGAGCAGGTGTTGCATCCCTCGCACAGGTACTTGTCTACAAAAGGGTAATCACCCTCCCATCTGATAGCATCGAACATACAGTTATCATAGCATTTCCTGCATCTGGTGCACTTATCAGTTATTATCCTGGCACGCCTGCTTGTCCTGAGCTTCTCTCTTCCTTTCAGCTCTCTTATCCCAAGCACCAGGGCAAGGTTGGAGGCATCAACATCACAGTCAGCGCATATCACTGAATAATTGCTGGAAAGGGCAACAGCCAGGGAGGCAGCTATGCTGCTTTTCCCGACACCGCCCTTCCCTGATATGACTGCAATTCTCTTCATTTTGTGCAGTTGCCTCTATTTTCCAGGCTGCCCAAATTCCTGTATGGCCTTGACGACCAGCTGGGTGTACATCAGTGCAGGCCCGCCGCCCATCAATGTGGCGACAAAACAGGCCTCCATTATCTCTTCCTGGCTGGCGCCTGCCTTAAGCGCGTTGTTGACGTGGAACGCTATGCACCACTTGCACTCTTTTACAACAGAGAGCGCGATACTGATAAGCTCCTTTGTCTTGACTGAAAGCTTGCCCTCTTTCTCAACAACACCCATAAAGCTCCCGAATGACTTCATGAAGTCAGGGTATGTCTTTTCCAGCATCTCGATGCTTGTGTTTACCTCGCTCAGCGCCTCTTTCATGTTTTCCATATTTTTTCACCTCATTTCTTGTCAAAGAACTGCCTGCAGTACCTGCAGTAGTATCTCTCATCCTCGGTGGGAGTCATATTTTTCCCGCACTTGTCGCAGTTGACTACTAAAGGTTTTGGTTTTGTCGTTGGGATTATCCTATCCCTGACTTCTGTCTCTTCCTCAATCATGTTTACCACCCTTTGTCCTTTATCATTTTTTTCAGTGATCTTATAGGGATAGTCCGACCAGCAGAGTATGCACTTACTATAGCATCACTGTATGGTATCTCAGCGATGGCCTTTGAACCATGTTTATCTATAACAGCATAAATCTCATCCCTATCCCCTATATCTGCCCTGTTGAGCACAACGCCGCTCTTTATTCCAAGCTCTCTGAGCAGGGCAAGGATGATGTCAAGGTCATGCGCTCCCAGCGGTGTCGGCTCAGTCACTGCTACAGCATATTCAGCGCCCTGCAGCGCGGCGACAACATTGCAATGCGTCCCCGGCGCTGTGTCGACAATGATATAATCAAAGCTGTCTTTCCTATTGTATGCCTCTTTCTTCAGCTGCTTGACGACCGGTGCCGGCTCCTCATGGCCGATGTCCATGAACCCTGAAATGATATTTACATCATGGCTCTTTCCGGACATTATCCTGCCGATACCCTTGCTGTCCTTTTCTATGGCCTTTCCTTTTTCTTGGCAAACTATATAGCAGGCATCGCAACCATTGCACTGCTTGTCAAACAGCATAGGCGCTTTTCCCTCAAGCTGGACAAGGGCATTTGAACTGCATGCCCTGACACAATCGCCGCATCTTATGCATTTATCATTATCAATATGCGGTATCATCTGTTGAACTGCGCTTATCTTATGCTGCTTTGCGCCAAGGATGATATGGTCGTTGGGGCATTCCACATCTGCATCGACAAGCAGGACATTATATCGTAGGGCAAGCTCAGCAGCCATTGCTGTTGCTACAGTCGACTTGCCGGTCCCGCCCTTTCCGCCTGTTACAGCGATTATCTTTGCCATCCCCTGCCTCCCCCTCCTCTGCCTCTTTTTCCATGGACCATGCCATGATGACCAGGGACAAAGGAGTCAAGCTTATTAAGTTTTCCATCCAGGAGCATCCTGACAGAATCCTTAACAGTCCCGAAGCCTCTGTATACCTCTGAGCCTGTCTCTTCTAGAACCCTGGCTGCATTAGGTCCGAGATTGCCTGTTATTATCTTATCCGGCTTCAGGTTGGCCACCTGCTGGGCAGCAACGATCCCGGCCCCATGGCCCTGGACACTGCCCTGGTTCTGCACCGCCTCAACATTTTTTATTTCATTGCTCTCTGCATCGATCATCAAAAAAAACAGGCACCTGCCAAACCGCATATCGACCTGGCTTTCTATTGCATCTCCTGTGGAACTGACAACAATCTTCATTTTCTGCCTCCTGGTTATCCTCTTATCATCACACTGCCGCAATCAGGGCATTTCATCTGGGTGCAGGGAATCCCCCTCTTATGGGGAACAACCTTGCTGCATCTTGGGCACCTGCAATTGGCAGGTGCGCCCATGCCAGCTCCCCTGCCAAAGCCGCCCCTGCGGCCAAAACCGGCACCTGCCGGTCCTCTTCCGTCTCCTCCTGGCATCTTATATACACCTCCATGGATTTTTATGGCCTTGCCGTTGACGATTGCATCAGCGAGCTTCTCCCTGGCCTTGGACAATACCCTGTTGAACGTCGACTGGTGAAACCCCATCTGCTTCGCTGCTGCCCCCTGGCTGAGACCAAGGAGGTCACTAAGCCTGACAGCCTCAAGCTCATCAACAGCCAATACTATTTCCTCAAGCTCTGCAACAGGCACAGCCCTTGGCTTGAAATATGTCACACTGGGATCCTGCTCTACATACCTGTACTTCTTTGGCCTTACCATTATGCATTATAATGCATAACTTATATATAAATCTTTTGAATCTTTAATCGTAAGAAAAAGCATTTTTGCAGAGAAATGCTAAGAAATATAGTAAAGTAAAAAGCAGAAAAGAACTACTCTTTTTCATGCAGGTCAAGGATGGCCTTTGCAAGGTCGCCGTCAGCATCCTCTATTGCCTTTTTGGCCTCTTCTTCTGAAACCTTTGCCTGCTCCATCACTGTCTTTATATCGTCTTCGCTTATGCTTGGGGCAGTGGAGATCTCTCTTTCAGAAATACTGCCGACCACCTGGAACGTGTCCTGGCCCATCATATTGACCTTGGACACCTGGGGGTCGTCAATGATGATCTCCCTATCAGAGCATCTTATGATGACCTGCTCAGCATCATCTATCTCTTCCTGTTTGATGCCCATGCGCTTCATGGCCTGCTTCATCATCCTCGGATTCATCCCTGGCATCATGGTTAGCACCGTCACGGCAGCCCGAGCCATCCTGCCCCGGCTGTATGCAGAACAAGCTCAATTATTATCACAATACAGACCAGAATAATTATATGGCCGGGCTTGAACTCTATCTTTGACTTGTAATCATCAAAATACCTTGTGATGCCTGCTGTGCTTGTAGGCATGCTCACTTTGTTGCTTCTCGCCATTATATCTTAGTAATTTTTATGGGTTTAAAAAGTTTGCGGAAAGTATGGCTTCATCCGAAAAGTAGGTTAGCATCAATTTGCGTAGGCCTTTAAGGAATTTAGTTCCGAGCTGGAAGGGGGTGGTCCTGTTTAAAATCGAAGATTTTTAACATGTTAGGAATCTCCGATTCCAAACACTTACGGGGAACCCAGCTCTTAAAAAATAATGTGCATGGCCGGAGCCGATGCTAACCCGAACGTTAGTGAGTTTTTGGATGAAGCCGGAACACATGTCAATTAATAAGCCTTTTATGGCAAGGTTGATAGAGGTATAAATCATAAAAATCCGCGGAAGTGCCCTACCCCGTGCTAAAGCACGGAGTTTGACGGGCACTTCCACTGAAAGCGGATTTTTAGGATGCCAAAAATGTCGCCATAAATGGCGGGGTTTCAAACCCTCACACAAAATTGTCTGGCGACATTTTTGTGCATGAAAATTTTAGAACAAGTGTGTAATAATACCCGTCCTATTTCAAAATTATCACATTGCCCCTGCCTTTTTTTATCTTCTGGATAAGGCCCTTATCCTCAAGCTCGGTGAGGACCAGAGATATCTTTGCGTCCGACATCGGGATCTCTTTCCTTATCTCTTTCTGTGTTATCCTTTTATGGGCCTTGATAAGACCAAGGGCCTGTCCTGCCACATCATCACCATCCTTTGGGATTTTTCTGTGCTTTTTTCTTTTTTTCCTCACCCATATGAAAAGCAGATAACATAAGAGCCCTGCTGCAAGGACAGAAAATGAAATCAACAAGTAAACCGGTGTGTGACCTTTTGCAGGCTCTGAGACGCTTGATACATCGATATCGAAATCATCCATCAGGTTCTCTTCCTCATCCAATGATGGGAACATTATGAGGTCAAGGATATAGCTGCCGTCCGCTGTGATGTTGAAGATCTCATCAGTCGAGTATTCCAGCCGGCCATTATTGTAGGATTTGGCTGAAAGTACATAGCTGCCCACAGGAAGCTCAAAGGCATATGTCCCGTTTTTCGATATATACTGCTGCCTCGGCACTGAATTTACAGAGATAACAACATCGCTGGCCGGCTTCAGGTTATAATCATAGACTGTCCCGCTGATATGCGCTGCGCTTACAATTTCAGTTGCAATGAGGAAAATCAGTGCCAAGATAATCTTTCTGTACATATTGCCCATCCGGTTTTGACTGATTAGGTCTGATTTTAAATATTTTTTGGCAGCAGCCTCATCCAGCAGGATACATACATCTTTTTAAATAACATTTTGGAGGAATTGTAGGCTCTTTCTTTTTTATAATCAAAAGAATAGATACTACCTTATAGTGACTAAAAACAAAACATTTAAATACTGCAAACATTTTCTGGGTAATTAAGGTTGAAAAAATGAATAATAAATTAATTAAAAGAGCACTCGCTTTGGCAGCAGCAACGACGATTTGGGCTTCCTCATTTTCTGCATCTCCTATAGTTGAATACAATAGAGACCCAAGAGATAAAGAAGAATTCAAAGAACTTGACCAAGAGCTGACCGATTCAGGATTGGACAAAGTATATATCAATCAGGACACAACAATCCCGGAACAAGGTGAAACCAAAGAAGTAGAAAAGATCAGTGGTAATGATTACATTGATAGAATCTTAGCAAGAGCACATCCCATAGATTATAAACATTTACCTGACACTTCTCCAGCTTATAGGATTGACTCCGCAAGAATTGATCTTTCACAATCACTTAAAAGACCAGAAAAATCGCTTGCACAGGCCATCAAGGGTCTATACTTCATTATTTACCATATCGATAACGGAGCACGATTGACTGATCCTTCAAAACCAGATGGAATAGGCTGGGATTATCATACAGGAGAAAGATTTGAAAATCCGATTCCTGAATATAAGTCATTAGGGATGATGCATAATGCCTTAAAAGAAGGTCTGGACCAGCTATCTCTGGATTGTGTCGATAAACTGGGACCAAGAGCCATAGGTATTGTAGATGAAGCGACCGCAATGGTAAATCTGTATGATCATTTTAATGAAATTTCAAAAAGATCATTAACTGACAGAGTGGCTTAAAGCCTAAAACTCAGATAGTGTTTATGGTAGCATAGGTTTTGGCCCTGATGCCAACCTTCTTCTTGTACGAAGCAGATAACTACGAAACCTTTTTATATAAGTCCGAAACCACAGCAGGTTAGGATGGTACAAAGGACAGGCGGGCTAAGGAGAAAGACCAGGCACAAGCTCAAGAAGGACATACGCAGCAGGGGCAAGATAAGCCTCAGCAGGTATTTTCAGGGCTATGAGATAGGTGAAAAGGTCCTTCTCGATGCAGAGCCCTCTTACCAGAAAGGGATGTACATGCCCAGGTTTCACAGCAAGATAGGTATCCTCAAGTCAAGGAGAGGGAAATGCTATGAGGTTGCCATAAAAGACCAGGGCAAGGAGAAGCTCATAATAGTGCACCCGCTGCATATAAGAAAAATACAGGAGCAGAAATAAGATGGACTCGACAAAGCCAAAGATAATTGAGGAAACGGAAATCCCCATGTTTGAGATGAAGGATGAGCTGGCAAAGATCAAGAAGAGGGATGAGGAGCTTAATTTCAGGGTGCAAAAGACAGAGGAATACCTGAACACTTTTGTAAAGCTCAAGCCTAAGGAAGCAAAAGAGCTTATCGATAAGCTGAACAAGCTGAACATCCCCAGGATGAGTGACAAGATAGTCTACAAGATCATTGATATCCTTCCAAGGACAGTTGATGAGCTGAAGATAGTTCTGCAGGGCTACACGATCACAGTAAACAATGATAATATGAAGAAGATTGTCAAGACAATAACAGATGTTCTGCCTGAGAAAGAAAAATAGCAACATTTAAATATAAATATCACCACTGGAGGATGATACCCTATTTTACAACTTTTAAGTTGTGATTGAAAAATTAAAGGCAAATACGCCTTAAAAACAGGAATAAAGGTGTTTCAAGGCTTTTTCCAACATTATAGGGTAGAATAATCCTTTTTTGGATTAAAATAAACTCAGGAGGGTTAGAAAATGGATTTCAAGGCAAACATGATTATTTTTTTGTTAATAGCCATTTTTATGGTCAGTATTGGTGCGGCTGCAGCTTCAGTAACGATTACTTCTGTTGCAATCTCACCATCAAGCCCCGCTACATCAGACGACCTGCAGTGCAAGTTCACGCTTGAAGGGAATGAATCAAGCTACCTTGCCGATGTAATATGGATGAAAGACGGGCAGGACTATATAAACGAGGCAGCCATCTCTGTAAAGGATAATGTTGAAGAGGTAATCACTCTCGATTCTTCTGAGACCTCGTCTGGTGATAAGTGGAAGTGCAGGGTCGAGACAGAGGGTAAAACCAAAACCTCAAGCCAGGTTACTGTGTCCAGCGGTGATAGGCTGGTCATATCGGATATAAGTGCCAGCTGCAGCCCGTCATGCGATGATGACGATCTTGATGAGGCAAAGGCCAACAACGGCGACGCTGGGACCATCAAGGATGTGAAACCCGGTGCGACGCTCACCCTGAGATTAAGGGTTGAGAATGAATGGCCAAGCAACACAGAAGACCATGAAATCACAGATAACTATATTGAATGCACACTTGAAGACATCGGCGATACAGATGAGATAGACGATGATGCTGACTTTGAGGACCTTGACCCTGGAGAGCACAGCGAAAGGGAAGAGCTGGAGTTCGATATATCCAAGGATGCAGAGCACAGGGAGACATACACAATAAAGTGCAGCCTTGAGGGATATGACAATGACGGTATAAGATACAGCAAAGATTTTGACGTTGACCTGGAGGTCAAGAAGGATCAGCATGATGTTGAATTCACTTCTGCAACCTTAAATCCGTCAACCATAAGCTGCGACAGGGAATTCCAGGCATACTACAAGGTCAAGAACCTCGGATACAAGGATGAGGATGATGTCCAGGTAGTCATAAGGAACAGCGCCCTGAGCATATTCAGCAACGACATAATCACAGATCTCCAGGAAGGGCCTTATGATGATGAAGACACAGAATACAGCAAGACCAGGTCATTCACTGTTGATGACAGCGTAAAGGCAGGAACATACACCATCCAGCTGGAGGCTGTATATGACAATGGTGATGAGCATGCTTATCAGGAGCTTCCGCTGATTGTCCAGGACTGTGCACCGGCTACAACTACACCGACACAGACAGAGCAGACCAGCAGTGGGACACAGCAGGAGGAACAAAAGGAAGAGGTCGAAGTTGTGCAACAGCCTGTTGTGACCCCTACACAGACAACTGGTCAGGCAACTGCAAAACCGGTTACTACAGCAACAGCCCAGCAGGAAGAAACATCTTTCACAGAGTCTGTATGGTTTGTTGCCCTGCTGGCAGTGGTCATCGTTATCCTTCTTGGGATACTTGCCATGCTGATAGTGTTTCTTTTTAAGAAATAATTTTTTTTCTTATTTTTTTAACCTAACTCAGGTTCGACAAGAGTCCTGTACTTGGTCGAATACGTCTCATATTCTGTCATATTGATTATATCTGCCATGGTTTTTGGCGGGTCAGATATAAGCATGTAGAATATCAGCCTGCTGCTGGCCAGGTCATGGCTGTTGACGATCCAGTAGCCGTTATTTTCATTTATAAGCACTCCGCCCAGGACAGATGGCTTCATCTGCATCTCGGGGACCGCAACTGTCCTTAACCCGACACCCACCTTCTCATCATGTGCAGGGATAATAAACCCGTCCTGGTCAACAAGAGCTCCCTGCACAATGTACTCTCCCTTTGCAAGACCTATATTTTCCTTGTCATCCGGCCCGTCAATGGTCACTACCTGGCTGAACTCCTCCTCGAACGGATCGCTTTTTATCCTGCGGATAGTGATTATCGCCTGCTGGTTCTCCCTGAGGCCATCTGCATTCTCCCTGAGGGAGCTTATCGTATCAAGGCTCAGCGAGTTTCGGCCTTCAATATAGCTTATAGGTATGAGCCTTGCTGTTACGCTGATATTTTTCACAGGCTGGAGCATGAGCCTAAAGCTATCCTTTTCGTCCACCTTAACTGTCAGGTTGCTCTTGGTATAGGGTGCATATCCATTCTTGTCTATGCTTATATATCCTCCGCCTATGCAGACAGGGAATTTTCCTTTGTATATCCCGTTCTCATCAGTCTCCCCGAGCGAGCATGAGGCGTACTTTCCGCAGCCAAAGCTTACTGTCGCGCCCTCGATGGGCTTATAGCCAGTATCAAAAACATCTACTGAGATGTCACCGCTTAACAGCTGGTTCTTGTTGCAGAAAAGGTTCTTTGGCGATTTGCTGAACGGCTCCTTGACACTCTCGTCTGTCTCAGGCACATACTTCATGACGCTCTCATCTTCCAGCTTGCCCACGCTGTATTCAACATTGTTGTAGTCATAGGGGCCGAGCGTGCCCTCTCCAATGTGCCACAGCGCAAGGTTCTTGTTGTCAAGGACATTTCCCTCCAATGCAAACAGGAAACTGTATCCCCTGCCCTTGAGAGCGTCCTTGTCCCTTATCTCAACTACGACAGGAAAAGAGACATCATAGAAAAACTCATACAGGTTGGTCTGTGTCAAGGGAGCGATGTTCCAGGGATATTTCCTCCTTGTTATTATCGGCTTGAGAAGCTCGCCGCTTCTCGGCGTTATGTCAAAATATATAGGCCATTCAAGATATATGAAATGGACATCGAGGTTGGGGTGCTCAACATCGTTGTGCAGTGTGAAAACATTGTACATCTCCTTCTGGAACTGGTCTTTTGTATCCAGCTCATGGTAATCAGCAGTGTTTTCAACCTGGATAAGCGGGATATAGCTCTTGAGCAGGTTAGTCAGCATCATCTGGACATTGGTCTTGCTCCACATAACGACATCAAAGCCCTCTTCAAATGATGATAGAGGGGGCAGCTTGTTCCAGTCCGGCTGGGAATATGAGCTTATAAGATGCATGAGCAGGGTCTCGAGATACTGGTTGTTCTCCTCGCCTAGGGTTATCGCCTTTGCGAGGTCGTAGATCTCCCTGAATCTCAGCTCTATATCAACAGGAAAATTGGACAATGATGCCTCCTTGTCACCGAGCTTTGCTGTTATAGGGTAGTTGACATAGATGCTGACAGTGTCCTGCCCTATTGTCGATGTGGTCTCAGGATCGCCATTCTCTGTTACCTCTATCCCCTTTTCCTTGAACTCGCTGAAGTCGCCGATGCAATCTTTAAATGCATGATCCACATACCTGTTTATCTGATCCTGAAGCTCTTCTATCGAAGGGACATCCTCATCAGAGAGCTGGCAGGCTGTACAGTCAAAAGGGGTCTTGAGATACCACCAGTAAGGCACCGCATACTGCGGGTCCATGTAAACGACCTCTGATCTTGTCGGATTTCTACCCAGATCAAAGCTCCGGCCGGTAAGCTCCGGATCGAGAGGGTCGATATAGCCTGCGTGCTCGCCAACCTTTACCATGGCTTCCTCGCCTGTCTTATCCACGCATCCCACCACAAAGCGCTGCAGTTCCTCGAACTCGGCTGGCACAGTGTCGAGCTTGGGTGTCAGTTCCCTTTCTGTTGTCCTTGACTTCATGATCATCGCCAGAACAATTATCAGCAGTATCACAAGGCCGATTATTATGAACACCGTCACCTGACCTCTTTTTTTCGTTTTTCTGATCCTCATTTTATCTTATAGATAGCCTGAAAGTAATAGAGCCTTGCCCAGCTCATGAAAAAGAGCATAAAGAAAAGCAGAGCCAAAAAAACTACCATAAACGGTATCGTCCCGGAGAATGATGTCACCTGGACCACTATAAACAATATCAAAAGCACCACCAAAAAAGGGATGATGAACCTGTGCGCTTTCTTTATCCCTATGCTGAAGAACATGCTCATGGTTTTTTTAAATCCTTTTCTCTCACCGATAAAATGCCTGAATATGGTCGAGAAATGAAAGTACAATATAAGCTCGATGATGAATATATAGGGTGAAACACCGGGCTTTGTGGCCACAAATGTAAGTACAAACAATATGTTCCATAACATAATCCATCCTGTATTGTACCACAGAAACCTTGTGAGATACTTCCTGCTCCGCCTCTTGTTTTCCAGCAGCCCATACACAATCCCGCGACCCAGGCCAGAGCATAAAAGGAAGAGCAGATAGACTGCTACTGCCAGCATTATGATCTCAGCAACGAACCATTTTACTGTCGATATGTTGCCCTCCATCTCAGCGCCCAGGTCATCTGATATCTGCGGGAGCTCGCCGCTTTGCGCGACCTGATCGCTTATCTTGTTTACTGTATCCTGCACATCAAACAGGGGCACATACAGCTTGTAGAACATCGCAACCGAGCCCAGGACGATTAGCAGCAGCACAAAGTACTGCATGAAATCAAACCCGACAGCTGCAAAAAAGCTCCTGTCTATCTTCCGGAACGATCCTACAAAGCTCATTTTTCAACAATAGGCACTGTAAGCGCGCCTGTCTCGTACTTTATCATGACATAATCATAATCCACTGATGATTCCTCTGCATAATAATTTGAATCCCCGAATTCAGGCTTGGCAGAGCCGGTGTATATGGTCTTGCGGCTGCTCCCTATAAGGGTGATGCTGTACTGCTGCTCACTGTCAATTGGCCTGAAGTACCATGCAGCCTCGATAACTGTCCTGTTCTCTCCATCCACTGTAACATTTGATTTCTGACCCTGGAGAGTGACTGTGGTGGAGTACATGTATGAAGAGCCCTCTGCTGTGCCGCCGCCAAGCTGGGCATCGGCAGTTCCGCCCCATTTGCTGCATACGTCTATCTCCCAGTCCTCAAGCTTGTACCAGCCCGGGATAGTGACCTGGCTGAGAGCGATGCTAATGCTTAAGAGCAGGGCAAGCAGGATGATAAATG
The DNA here is from genome assembly GCA_964590935.1 of uncultured Methanosarcinales archaeon. Lineage (GTDB taxonomy): Archaea > Nanobdellota > Nanobdellia > Woesearchaeales > DSVV01 > CAYXZQ01. The sequence goes on along the minus strand of CAZPXC010000028.1, from coordinate 8,042 downwards.
CTGTCTTTCTCATGACCCGTCACCTCCAGTGCAATAGTCCTTCCCGTCGAGATCAGCCTCATACTTGCTGAAGTCGAGGCCGCCGTTCAAAAAATCCTTTATCTGTGTTATCATGATCGCAGCAGATGTTATGCCGCATACAACACGCTTATAGCCTGAGCAGGGGTTGGTTGAGCAGCCTGTGTTTTTTCCGCATGATAGCCTGTGCGCAATCCCAAGAAGGATGCTCGGAAGGTTCGACAGCAGGGCTTTTGTGAGGCTGTCGAGGACTCCGCCCATATAGCCGTGAAGCTTGTACTGGGCGCTGTCAACATAGAGACATTCCCTCTCTTTATATGCGGCATCGCACGAGTCAGTCGGCAGCCCGACCTTCGCGTTCTCGCTCAGGCAGGTCTTGTACATGCATTTTATCTGCCTGTCTTTCTTGAGATTGTATATGTAGCCAGGCAGGCACATGCATGACTTTGCATAGTGTATGCTCCTGTAGGGATTGAATTCCCAGCTGCTCGTGTCGATCTCTGATTTTATCCTTGTGTTGATGCCGTTCTCTTTCCATGCGTCCCAGAAGGATTGGCTTTCGTCACTTTCTCCAACTTCATATGCCGGCGTTTCCTGGTCAGGGTATGTCCAAAGCGCATCCTGATATGCAGTTTCTGTGGGTGTTTTTTCAACGCTTCTTGAGCCCCAGGCTGCGGAAGCTGCCAGCAACCCTACGCTTACATAAAAATTAGCATCGCATAACCTGCATGAGTACAGCAGGCAGCCGTACTTGATGACAGCCCCTATATGCGGCGGCGGGCCTGTGAGGTCAGTGGGCCAGAAGTATGCCTGCACCATATTGTCAAATTTTGTGGCATAGCTGCATACGCTCTGCCAGAAGGCGCTGATAGGTGTTGGGTTGCATTCAGGTTGAGCTGCTTTGCATTCAACATACGCTGGGCATGCCCATGCCCAGTGTACCTGGAGTATTGATTGTGCTATTGAGTTCAGGCTTGCCATCATCTCAGCAATAGAGCAGAGCATGCCCAGCCATCTGTTCCAGTTTTCCCATTTGTCAATGTCATCCTGCAGGTCGTCGATCTGGCCCTGAACCTCTTTTATCTTTGTCTGCATGCTATCGCTTATCTCGCCCAGGGCGTTGTTGTATAAGGGGATGCTGATATTCAGGTCCTCCTCTTCAGGTGTGCTGTAGACCCTGGTGCCCCTTTTTATTATCATGCTGAGCCTGCAGCTGAGCTCGACAGTGGAGCTTTCCGGGCTTGCCGAGCCCTTTTTCAGCCTGGCGACCAGCATCGGCGTTATGGTCTCAGAGTTAAGAAGGTAGGATGAATCAGAGCCTGTGCAGCTGACATATTTCTCGATTATCTTGGCGCCGCCTGTGGTCTTCAGCGTAAGGGGAACATAGGCCTCTGTCGACAGGAAAGAGAGCAGCCGCTTGTCAACAGGGTTAGGGCTGCCGACAGACACCTTTACAAAATTCGGCGTTGTTGTCCCTTCTTCCTCACACACCTCGACATGCTCGTTGATGACAGCTATGTTGCCTGCTGCATCAGTGATATTTATCATGGCTGTGCCCTCTGCATGTGCTGTGATAAGGTGCGTGATCGTTACAGAGCAGTCGAAACTGTTTTCGCCATCTTCTGTGCATACTCCCTGGAACGGCCTGCCTGCTGTTGAGATATCACCAGCATCAACCGCCATGGTGACAGCGCTCCGGTCAGTGACATGGACACTGATGTCAAGGCCCTGGCCTGCATATGCACATTCAGACGAGAGCTCGACATCCCCTGTGACGGGTTTCACTGAATCAATAACTGCCTTTGCATTATACGATGTCTCCATGGCATTGCCTGCATCGTCTTTTGCAGTCACATATACATAGCCTGTGGAGCCGTCCACCCCGCTTATGCTGGATGTAAACCTGCAAAGCCAGGCATCGCCCTGCATATGGCAGCTGTCAGGCTCTATCTTGGCAGCGCCGCCCATAGAAGACAGGTCAAGATATACCTGCTTTTTGTTGTAGCCAGCGCCGTTTCCTGACAGTTCAACTGTGATCCTGTTAATGCCGGCCTTCAGCGCCAGAACCTCTGAATCAGGATTTGTATATACCCTGCTGATGACAGGCTTTCCTGTTGCAGCTATAAGGTCAAGGGTTATTTCAGAGGATGCTGAATTTCCCTCTGTGTCTGTGGCATTTATCTTAACACTGACACTGCCTGAGGCGCTGTCCACAAGCAGGTTTGGCCATCTGCAGCTGTACAGATTGTCACCAATGCTGCTGCACTGCGCCTTGACATTGCTGTATCTGTCAGGGGCCACTGTATTGAGGCCGGAAAAATCCCCGTATACAGAATCAAGGCTGCTGTCGCTCACGTTTATCACTGCCACAGCAGCCAGCGGAAGAGAGGGCACATAGCTTATCCCGTAGCCATCCTCATCAAGCAGCCTGAAACTGCTGCTGCTAATGACCGGACTGCTTGAATCTACCAGTAATTTTTTGCATACAGGCTCAGATTGCTGGTCAAGCATGTCTGTCGCCCTTAAGCAGATCTTAGTCTCGCCGTCGATGGTGCTGAGATCTGAAACAGGGAGCTGCAGTATACCTGAAGAGCTGCATGAGCCTGTGCCAAGCTCGACTGTCTTCTTTATGACCTGGTCTTCAAGGATTGATAAGCGCATGATCCCTGAGCAGATGCTCCCGCAGGAATCGCATGCCCTGTCTTTTACAGAATAGCTGATATTTACCATTTCATGGCCATAGCTGAGATCAAAAGAGTCTATTTCAGGGGCGAGCCCATCGACATAATAGGAACCGCTCATGGTACTTTTGGTGACACCGTCATCAAAAAGGGTAACAGTATAGCCGTACTTGCCCGGATTCCAGTCATTTCTGTCGCTCCTGTAGGTGCAGACATATCCTGACCCCTCCTGCTGGCAGGTGCTAAAATAGCTCTGCTGAGGGTAATCTGTCTGGAGGTCGCCTGGCAGCGCTGCCTCATCAAGACTGGCATTAATCTCGACATAATCATTATTATAGCTGAGTATGCCATTGATACCATCTTTTCCATGTGCACCGACGGACACGATCGACGCAAGAACACCTGCAGAGTAGAACGGGATAGACACAATCAGCCATATCATGGCCATGGCCATCCTTGCCCTAGTCATTTATACCCTCTTTTTTACACTGTTTTCCAGGCATAGGATTTCAATTGGAATCTGCATATATAAAGCTTGCTGTTTTGCTAAGTATTCTTCTAAAGTATTTTAATGTTAATTTTCTCTTAATAGTGCAGTAGAAATTTTTCCATCCACTGGCCGCTGGTTCGGCTTAAACACAACACTTTTGACTTCTTGAAGGTGCAGGAGAAATCTTTTCATTCACTGGCTGCAATTCGGCTTAAACACGGCACTGAGGGCGCCTGCCGAACCAGCGCCAATGAAATATAATTATCCCACCGTTTTTTATCAGGCGGGATAATTATGGTCTGAGAAAACTGACGTAGTCAGTTTTCGATTGACAGATTTCTTCTTGAGCAGCCCTTCGGGCTGGCTTCTTGCACTTGAAGGAATGTGCAGTCGCAGAAAAAATCCCTTTAGAAACATCACTAAAAAGACAGACTAACCCTACTTATTGTATCAAGAAATTTTTACCTGACCTTGGCTCCGTCAGGGGCATCGACAGCAATCTCTTCCTTGCCTGCCTTCAGGAAATCCCCATCGTACGCAAGCCTGCCATCCTTTACAGAGAGCATGTTGAATTTCTGGAACTGCTGGATAGTGAGTACCTGTTCTGTCACCTCATGGTCCGCAAGGTTTAACTGCTCTCCTGGTTTGCTCTTGTCAGCAAAGACCACTACTGGCCTGTTGCCCACCTCAGCAGCTAGAAGCATGCCATTGCTCTCAACCCCCCTAAGGGTCGATATCATCAGGTTGCTAACAAGGATAATATTCCTGCCGACGAGTTCGTCTTTCTTGTAAAATTCCCTGAGCCCTGATACGATCTGCCTTTTCTCATCGCCTGCATCGACCTTCAGTATTAAGAGCTTGTCTGCATCAGGATGCTCCTCTACATCTGTTATCCTTGCAACCCTCAGGTCAAGCATGAATTCCTTTTCCGGTTTTTTTCCGCTGTATTTCTCCTTCATTCTCTCCACCCCTTCAAGCTTTTTAAACAATATCTCAGCCTGGCTGGCCCTGTGCCCTGGCTTAAGGTCAACCTTTAAATCCTTCCATTTAAGGTCCTTTAAGCCCAGCTGCGTGTGGATCTTTCTTGAGACAGAGGGCATAAACGGATAGATCAGTATCCCTATGTTTTTTATAAGGTTGGCAAGGTTGTATATGCTCTCGGCAGCCAGCCTCGGGTCATCTTTTGCAGTCTTCCATGGCTCCTGGTCCTGGAAATACTGGTTGCCGAGCCGTGACAGCTGCATGATACCCTTCAATGCGTCCTTCAGCCTTATCGCAGCAAGATGTTCATCAATCTCCTTAATCTGCTTTTCAGCTTTTGGCACGAGCCTTTCATCATGGACACCCTCAGGGACCTTTGAATGGAAATACCTGTTCAAAAAGGTCATGGTCCTGTTGACAAGGTTGCCGATATTCGCGACAAGCTCGTTGTTGAGCTTTTCTTGGAAATCGTCCCATGAAAACTCGGTGTCTGCCTTCTCAGGCCTGTTGATCATTATATAATAGCGCCAGACATCAGCAGGGATGCCGCTCTTCATGGCATCATCCCCGAATATCCCTATGTTTCTGCTCTTTGAGAACTTGCCACCCTCGTAATTTATGTATTCGTTCACAGACAGGTCATTAACAAGGGTGTAGCTGTCGTCAGCTCCGATACAGAACGCAGGGAACAGTATCGTATGAAAAGGTATGTTGTCCTTGCCCATGAACTGGACAAGCCTTGTCTTGGGATTCTTCCACCATTCCTTCCAGTCCTTCCTTGATTCTTTTGTTATCGAGATATATGCAATCGGGGCGTCAAACCATGAATAGATAACCTTGTTCTCATAGCCTTTCAACGGGACAGGTATCCCCCAGCTCAGGTCACGGGTTATGGCCCTGGGCCTTAGGCCTTCCTTCAGCCAGGCATGGGTCATGGTCCTGGCGTTCTGGGACCAGTTGTTTTCGACTGTGCCCATCCATTCCCTGAGCTTTGGCTCGATCTTCGGGAGGTCTATAAAGAGATGCCTGCTTTTCCTCAGGACAGGGGCCTGGGAGCATATCTTGCATCTTGGGTCTTTAAGATCCAATGGGCTCAGCAGCTTCCCGCAGTTGTCGCACTGGTCTCCACGGGCGTTTTCATATCCGCAGTACGGACAGGTGCCTTCCACAAACCTGTCAGCCAAGAACCTATTGCACTTGACGCAGAACAGATGTTCTTCCTCCTTCTCAAGGATGTAGCCGTTCTTGTTGAGCTTTAAGAATATATCCTGGGATATCTCATGGTTCTCTCTTGAGCTGCTCCTTCCCAGGCAGTCAAAATCGCAAAGGAACCATTCATATATTTTCTTGTGTATCTTAAAATACTTGTCGACAAGCTGTCTTGGCGTGATGCCCTCCTCGATAGCCCTTGTCTCTGCTGTCGTGCCATGCTCGTCTGTCCCAAGGACGCTGATGACATCCATCTCCTTTAGCCTGAGGTATTTTGTATACACATCAGCGCTGATGATGCATACAAGTGTCCCGATATGGGGGATGTTGTTTACATAGGGCAGAGCGCTTGTCACTATGGTTTTGTCATGCATTCTTGCTGGATAATCTATGTTCATATAAAAAGTTTATTTAAATAAGGTCATTATTATATTCTGTTGATGGCTGATGGTAGACATATCACATGGATTTTGGCTTAATATGCTGGTTTTTGCTTCTCTATAAGTAAATTATTTAAAGAAGCCGTGAATCCATGGATTTTTATAGCTTTGCAGCCCCGTAGTGTAGCGGCCAATCATCATCGGCTCTGGACCGGTGGACCGCGGTTCGAATCCGCGCGGGGCTATTTCATTTCTTTATAAAGGCGTGATGTTAGTGCTGGGCTACTAAAAAAATCTTAAATCAACATTGTAATATAGTAGTATGTTGTCTTTTCTGCTGCCATTTTGTTCCATCCCATATTCATTGTTAAATCTTTATCAATCCATTTCTTACCTTTATACATAATTTCGAAAAGCCCTAATAAATGCTTGCTCTCATCGGAAGCATCACAACCTTTTCTTGAATTAAATTATCAGCTGTTAATGTTTCAGATTTCATTTTACGCGAAATGACATTATTAATATATCCATTAATCTCTGTATCACTCATCGAACGTATGATCTCCTCGAACAATATCCCTTGCCACCGTTCATTATATACTTTTTCAGTTTCTGACAATTCTTTCACCATAGCATAACACCTCTTATATTTCTTAAAAGATTTACATCATATTAATATACCAAACACCGGTAATAAGCTACTGTCCCTAGTTATCTTTGTATACACTTGTTCTTTACACACATTTACAATGGGTTCCTTAAACATTACCACTTCTTTGATAATCACAATTTAATCTCATTCCATATCAAAGTGGGTCCATAATGAACCCATAAAAAATCCTACGTTTTTGCCGCAGGAGTTTCAGTCTCGAATGCCTCTTTCAACATTATTGTCTTATCTCCTAAAGTGGCAATGTAATCGGATGTTATCACGATTTCATTCTCTGATTCTTCAGGCTTGACCTTAATCGATATCAAGGTATTTGTTTGTTTGGATTTGTTTATACCTGTGACTTTTCCAACTTTTTTCCCATTCGGATCAAATACTCTATGTCCCATAAATTCGCTTACTGGTGTTATTTTAAGAACAACCCCATCCAGATTTAGGGTTTCAATGTAACCTCTATCAAAATATTGGTCTACATGAAACATGCCTGAATCAACCACTATCCCTTCTACTGTTAATTCTTTTGGATGGATATGTACTGACTTGACCTTTCCAATTTTCTTTCCGTCTTTTGTAATTACTTTCTCACTTATTATCTTGTTCACTTCAACTGTGTCTTTAAAAGGTACTGTTTTATGTTTTGTTTCTTCCATTTTTGTTTCCTCCTTATATTGCAAATAAATTTTATTTAATCTTCTTCCACATTTTTTCGATTGTCGTAGGAAATTCACTTCTGTTATTTGTCTTGTCTAAACCATATGATAGGCCTACAGCTAATGCAAAAGCAATACCAATTCCCCATGTCAGAGCTTGTACAATGGTCTTAGTTATATCCATCAAAAAATTCAGATTTACACCAATCTGATTTGCGGCTATGATTAATCCAAAAA
>CAZPXC010000028.1:0-716 GCA_964590935.1 uncultured Methanosarcinales archaeon | reverse complement strand
TTGGTTATAACCCCTATCAAATCTAGTAATTTACTCTTGGATCCCCGAATTTTATCACTTACATAATCTGCAATTATCAAGGTTCCTAAAACAATCAATATTGCGACAATCAATTTTGGAATAAATCCCACAATCCAAAGCAAAACCGTTGAAAGTACGCCTAAATTAAGCACAGAAGATGCCTGACCTAAAAACATCACGAATACAAACCAGAAAGCTAATTTGCCCAGAATCTTTGAAATTGAAACATGTCCTATCGCATCATCTACATTCCAGTCTTTCATCCGTTTGTCAAGTTTCAATGGCTTTTTCCTTAATAAATAGGTGACCACCCATCCTACAATTTTTCCTATTAACCAACCTCCAATAATCAATGCAAAAAAAGAGATTACAGCTATTATAATGTTCAAATCCAGATTAAATCCTAAAAAGTTTATCATTTTTTTTACCTCCTTATGAGTTTATTATATTCAAAGTATCATCCTGACAATATCAAGCCTATGATGAATGCCCAAACTCCAATTTTGCTTTTCATAATGACCACCTCATATTTCTAATTTCATTCGAAATACCTGCAAGATTCCAGGTGTGTTGTCAGGTCCGCATGATACACTTTCAAATTTCCCTTTTTTGTCATGAACCAACATACAAACCTCATGCCTAGTTGCTATATCATATGCATGAGCCATTGCTGCACCCTTGTTGCTGAAGACTTT
>CAZPXC010000027.1:0-21800 GCA_964590935.1 uncultured Methanosarcinales archaeon | reverse complement strand
GCGGTCCCAACTTTTACAAAGTTGGATCAAAGGTAGTGGGACACAAGGTCCCACACCGCGGCTATGATTATTAATATGAAGGCCGCGTAGTGGAGCTTCATGCTCCACATTGCCTCTGAGCCTGCGAAGAGGTTCCAAGAATCAGTATGATTCTCGATATGTGTCAACCGAGCGTAACCAATTGGTGGAGTAGGGCATTTTCCGAAGGAAAATTACCGTCGAAGCCATGACTGGCTGGATTTTTTCATGATACAAACAGAATGATATCAAGAGCGTTTTTAGAAACTTTACTTAACATTGAGAAAACATTTTTAAAGGTTATACAGACTCCATATATGATGAAATACAGGTTTCTGAAGCATACTGCGGATGCCAAGTACCGGGCATGGGGCAAGACACTGGAGGAGGCGTTCTCCAACGCAGCCGTGGCCATGTTCTCGATAATGGTAGAGCCGGGAAAGATAAAGCCCGCATTTGACGAGGAAATATCAGTAGAGGGCAGTGACCTTGTGTCATTGCTGTACAATTTTCTTGAGGAGCTTCTCTTTACCCTTGATACAAAAGGGTTTTTACTGGGCAAGATCAAGAAATGCGAGATAGTGTTGGACAGCGGCGTCTACAGGCTCAGTGCTATCGCTTCAGGAGACATGAACCTCAAGCAGTACGAGCTCTTGGGAGAGGTGAAGGCTGTCACCTATAATGAGATGAAGGTGATCGAGGAGAAGGACAACTGGCTGGTGCAGGTTGTTGTCGATCTCTGAATTCTTAAGGAAAAATATAAAAATGCTGCAGAAAGCCCGCTAAAAATGGTAAAAATAAGGAAACTGTCAGAGAATGTATGGGAGATGCCTAGAGAGCATGGCATGAATGTTCCGGGCAAAATATATGCCTCGGACAGGCTTATTGAGCAGATCAAGAGAGACAAGACCCTTGAGCAGGTGAGAAATGTTGCAGCACTTAGAGGTATCCAGAGAGCGTCTTATGCGATGCCGGATGCTCACCAGGGCTATGGTTTTTCTATAGGGGGAGTTGCTGCCTTTGACCTTGAAGACGGGATAATAAGCCCTGGCGGCGTTGGGTATGATATCAACTGCTCTGTCAGGATGTTGAGGACCGACCTGGATGCAAAGGATATACTGGCCAAGAGAGAGCCTGTTCTGGACCTATTGTTCCAGGAAGTGCCGGCCGGCGTCGGCAGGGGCGGGCCTGTCAAGCTTACCAGGGACCAGATAGGAGAGATAATCATGAAGGGGGCCGGCTGGTCGATCGGGAACGGTTATGGAAAGAAACAGGACGCCATGCGGACAGAAGAGAACGGCTGCATGAAGAGCGCTGATTTCCACGCTATTTCGGACAAGGCAGTCAGGAGGGGGATCCCACAGACAGGGACACTTGGCGCAGGTAATCATTTTCTCGAGATACAGAAGGTCGATAAGATATTTGACAAAGATGTTGCTGCAAAGTTCGGGATAAGCCACGAGGGCCAGGCGACTGTCATGATACACTGCGGCAGCCGCGGGCTGGGACACCAGGTCGCATCTGACTACATAAGGCAGATGGAGGATAAGTACGGCCATGAGAACCTGCCTGACCGCGAGCTTATCAATGCACCTATCCAGAGCGAGCTGGGCCAGAGGTATTTCAAGGCGATGAGCGGCGCAGCGAACTTTGCCTTTGCGAACAAGCAGATGATAACTCATTGGGTAAGGCAGGCCTTTGAGAGGATATTCGGAAGCAGCGACGGGATGGACCTTGTGTATGATGTCTGCCATAATATAGCCAAGATGGAGAAGCATGATGTTGACGGGAGCAGGAAAACTGTCTGCGTGCACAGAAAAGGTGCTACCCGCAGCTTTGGCCCGGGCCGTGACGAGATACCCGAGGTTTACCGCGATGTCGGGCAGCCGATAATCCTTCCGGGCAGCATGGGCACCGCATCCTATGTTCTTGTGGGCACAAAAAAGGCAGAGCAGCTCAGCTTCGGCTCGACAGCCCATGGCGCAGGACGTGTAATGTCAAGGCATGATGCACTAAGGTCCTTTAGGGGCGAGCAGGTAAAGAAAGACCTGGCCGGCAGGGGGATCATGGTCAGGGGAGCTTCTATGAGGGGCATTGCTGAGGAAACATACCAGGCATATAAGGATATAGATGAAGTGGTCAGGGTCAGCCACGATGTTGGGATAGGTAATCTTGTCTGCCGCGTCGTTCCTCTGGCAGTGATAAAGGGCTGAAAAAAGAATCTGTGCGGTGATATTCCACTACATGTCTTCCTGTGAGCACGCCTCTGGTACGCCTGAAAAACTCGCTGTTTGCACGCCTGCTATAGTGACGCATGTCCATCACTGCCATTGCACCGATTTCTGTGATATCCTCTTTCTTAATTTTGGCGTATTTTGCAGCCCTTTCCTTGAACTCCTCAGGCACAACTGTCTTACAGGCATACCACATTGCCCCTATTACCCCTGCTGCTGTCGCTATTTCACAGATTGTCATTTTATATCTCTATTATCTTCCCTGCCTTTCCGACATTAAGCACCCTTGTCTTCCCGATCTTCTCTTCAAGGCCCTCTGCCTCATGGACATGGCTGCAGAGCATTATGTCAGGCTTGAGCTTCTCGATCGCGTTCCTTACCCCCTCGCTGCCAGGGAAAAACCTCGTGAACTTTTCCATCTTTGTCTTGGAGGGGTGGACATGGGTGACCATGATCTTCTTGTTGAGGTATCTTATCTTCTCAAATCCTTTTTTCAGTAGGTCGTATATCTCTTTTTCAGAGAGCTGGCCTATGCCGATATTTGCGCCTCCTGCGCCGAATATCCCTACATCGCCGTATCTCACAGAGTAGCCGTGGATGTTCTTCAGGCCGTAGAACTCGGCCAGGAAATCAGCTGTAGCGACGCTCTCATGGTTGCCGGGGACAAGCAGCACCTTCTTGTGCTTTTTCTTGAACGGGCCTATCAGGTTGGTTGTATCTGTATCCATATTCGTGATATCACCGCAGATTATGACAAGGTCTACCTTCTCTTTGTCAGCCTTATCTGCAAGCTTCTCTGCAAGCCTTGAGTCGCCGTGCAGGTCCCCGAACGCGAGAATTTTCATAAGACCCCGGGGAATCTGGCGTTTATTTAAATATTACGTTAAAATCCATGCTGGACTTTGCTTGGATAGAATATAGTCTTATAATGCAGGCAGAAAAAACATAAAAACTTAAAAACATAATTTCCTTCCCTCTCTGTATGATTGACATCGGAACCACACTTCGTCATTACAAGCGAGCTGACATCCAGAGGGAGATGATACAGGGTGCAATTGACAGGGAGGTTGCTGTAAAATATGCTGATAAGGGGTTTGGCAAGCGCCCGGACACGCTGAGCTACCCGAAGGACATCATCGAGTTTGCCAAGCAGGGCGCTACCAGCTTCCATGTTTCAGAGGAGCACTGGTCAAATGTCTTCAGCCTCGACCCTGCGCTGAAAAAGGAGGAGCTGGATGATCTCAGGACAGGATGGGACCTCGTGCTTGACATCGACTGCCTTTTCTGGGAATACTCAAAACTCACAGCGCATCTCCTTGTAAAGGCCCTGAGGGACCATGGCGTAAGGTCGATATCGTGCAAGTTCTCAGGGAACAAAGGCTTTCATATCGGTGTGCCGTTCCAGGCTTTCCCTGTAAAGCTGCACGGGAAAGACACCAGGCTGTTTTTCCCTGACGGCGCAAAAAGGATCGCGTATTACCTGTCAGAGGTCATAAAAAAGCAGTTGTCGAGGGAGATACTCAAGAAATACAGCGTTGACCAGATAATGAAGACCACAGGCAAGCCGTTCAAGGAGATAATAAAGGACAATAAGTTCGACCCTTACTCTGTCATCGAGATAGACACTTTGCTTATATCCTCAAGGCACCTCTACAGGATGCCCTATTCCCTGCATGAGAAATCCGGGCTGTGCTCAGTGCCCATCGATCCTGATGATATACTCTGCTTCGAGAAAGAGAAAGCAAGGCCGGACAACCTGCCCCTGTCACAGTTCAGGTTCCTGGACAGCAGCAAAACAGTAGAGAACGAGGCAGGACAGTTAATACTCCAGGCATTTGACTTCTCTGTTCCCAGGCAGGAGCAGGAAAGGGGGAAGGACTATGCAAAAGAATACGATGTCCTGACGACTGCTGTGCCCTACGAGCTGTTCCCTCCATGCATAAAGAACATCCTTGCCGGGCTTGAGGACGGCAAGAAAAGGTCGATGTTCATCCTGATAAATTTCCTGGACAATGTAGGCTATGATTACGATAGCATAGGCGAGATCCTTGAAAGCTGGAACAAGAAAAACAGGGAGCCCCTTAGGGATGTGCTAATAAAAGGGCAGCTGCGCTACAGGAGGGTGCAGAAAAAGAAAGTTTTGCCGCCCAACTGCGACAATTCAGCCTATTACCTCGATTTCAGGGTCTGCACCCCTGACAGTTTCTGCCCCAGGATAAAGAACCCTGTCAATTATTCTATACTGAAATCAAGGTTCGCCCAGGGCCAGGGGAACAAGGGAAGGCAGAAGCTTACAGATGAGCAGAAGGAGATGAGAAGGAGATACAGGGAAAGCCTCAAGAAGAAAGAGGGGAAGTGATTATTCATTGGCTATGTGCCGGCCCATCAAAACATTTATAAATCAACTGCTTTTTCTTGGTATTGTGAACGGTCAAAGCGGCCTGGAAACGCCTGTTCCCATTTCGAACACAGAAGCTAAGCAGGCCCACGTTCTTGGGTGTACTGTATTTCATACGGGAAACCAGGAAAGCTGTTCACACTTTATTTTCTAAACTATTTGCGTTAAAGAATACTGGCTTCTCATCGCTTTATCTTCAGCGGCAGCTTGTCAAGGATGCTCCTGAACAGGCCCTTTGGCTCCTCCCACTCAGCAAGGCCGAGGCTTATGTCGATCGCCTTCGTCAGCCCTTTTCTTGATGGGATGCCTTTGAGACCTATGTTCTGCGGGTATCCAGGCCCTTTCACAAAGAGTGTCGGTACAGCCATGACATCCATCTGCTCAGCCTTTCGCTTTCCGAAGAATGTTCCGGTGCTGATCTCAGTTACCCTGACATCGGCCCTTTCCTTTTCAATATCTTTTGCCAGCCTCAGGGCATGGGGGCAGTGAGGGCATGTTGGCGATGTAAATACAAGGATTTTTGCCTTGCCGTGATCTTCCTCCTCTTCCTTGCCCTGCTTCTCCTCTTTCCAGCCGCAGTCTTTATGATAATCCCAGTCAGCAGGGATATCCTCACCGCATTTTGGGCATTTTCTTGTATTTTCCGGCTTTTTAGCCTCATCTTTAGCCTGCTCAGCCTCACGCTTCAGCTGCTTTATCTTCAGCTCAATATCACTGACCTTCTCCTCTGTCATGATGCTATTGATATCATCTGTGAGCTTATCCTTCTTCTTTGAGAGTTCAGCATGCTGCTCAAGGATCTTATTGAAATAGCCGCTGTCCATCTTCCCGATCGCCTTTATTGCCTGGCCAGCCCTCTTGTCCTTTGAGCACAGGCCGTTTTCCCTGATCTCATATGACAGCTTGGCCAGGATATTGGTGATCTCCAGCCCCGCCGGATCGTCCAGCAATGCGCTGAAAGGGTCATCTGTGTACCTGCCTATGAGCCTGCTGTGTTCTCCGGCGATTCTCTGGAACTTCCTTAAGGGCCTTATAAGCACAGAGAACTCCGATGCAACATGTTCTGAGATCTCTTGTATCCCAGACTCTGCTTCCTGCAACTCTGACCTCAGTCCAAGCAGCCTCTTGTGCTCTTCAGATTCAAGCACCTGCTCTTTCTCTTTGGTGAGCCTGCTGATCTCACCCAGGGTTTCCTTGCTGTTTTTTCCATCAGGCATCCATCCCCAGAATCTATAATTATATAATAATCTATGCTTTGAGGGTCATCCTGTGAAATATTCCTTATAATTCTCCATTATCCATTCAAGGTCTTCAGAAGCGCCATAACTTGCCTTAATCCTGCACTCGATAGCAAATCCCGGATTGCTTCCAACAACCGTACAATCCACATTTCCATTATTCCTTACGATATCATGGATCCCTGAGGGAAGCTCCTCTTTTGTCTCGGTGATATTGCCCATTTTCCTGCCTGCAACCTCCGCCAGGCTGTCAATATTGCTGAGATGGTGCAATACCTCGCTGTCCCTTGTAATCCTACCGTCACCGCAGCCGTCCCAGATATAGTTTGATACTTGTTTTTTGACAGGATCATAATACCCCGGCTCTGTATAAACCACAACCCTCAGGCCGCCGGTCTTTCTCTTGTCGACGATGATCAGAGGGATACCGTTGGTACCGCGTGTGTATCCATTCTCAGCTTTCGGGTCCATATGACAGCCCACCTCAAGATGGCTGCTCACCTTATCAAAGCCGCATACAGAGACCTTGCTTACATGCTTTAACGCCTCCAGATATTCTATCTGTCTCCTGGTTTCACCATTTAGGTTGAGTTTCTCACTCTTGCTTCCCTTTTTCTTGGGCATATATCCATCACCTCATCATGATTTGCTTCTGGTGACGCAGAATGAGTCTAAAATCAGGCAACCGAAGCGCTTTGTTGGGAAAGACCGCATCAGGTCACCAGAAAAAGGCCAATGAGAGCTTAATAGCTAAACCAAATATAAAATAGTCCAAAGGATGTCTGTGCTCTCATTACCTGGTTGTTAAGGCACAACTTTTATATAAAGATTTCTTTTTCTCAGGCAGGAATCAATCAATGCTCTGCCTGGCCACTGGCCAGCATAAGCAATCGGGGCTGTGGTGTAATTTGGTTATCATCGGCGGTTCGGGGCCGCCCGATCGGGGTTCAAATCCTCGCAGCCCCATTTTTTTCAATACTTTTTTATATAACCTGCACTATAAAATTGACATAAGAATGTGCCAGAGACTTGATGATGTTCTGAAGGGTACTGAAATCTTTGCAGTCCATAAGTGGGTCGAGAGCGAGAGGAACGGTTTCAATGTCGGTGATGATGCATTGAAAACCATAGTATCCACATCAGATTATGAGGGGTTCAGGGAATACTATTGTGGCACCAAATGCCCTAACCGGTTGCTCTGTCTTGATGCTCTCAGATATCTTACTGAAGACCAGAAGATTCCCGGATTGTATCTCGGATAGATTACTCTTTTTTATAGGACCTTGCCTCTTTCTCTTGTTTTGGCACATCAACGGACCTATGGCTTGTAAAAAATACCGGTTTTGCCCAGAGCAGCACCTCATACGGCCTGATCTTGTCTCTTCTGCGTACATATTGCTCAACCTTAACGAGGGCATAGCCTGTTTCCATTGCTACCTGTGACAATAGGTCATCTAGATCCTGGTAGCAGGTGCTTGTGCGGAAATGGTCGATGGCTGAGCAATAGACATCGAGTGCGTCCTGGCCAAGCATCGAGACATCGATCTTGACGCAATAGTATTCAGGAACACTGCCCAGCCTTCCACTCAACCTATCTCTCTCCTTCTGTCCTGGAAAGGGAAGTATGTCAGCCTTTCTCCTTGCAAACTTATGAGATGCTTCTTCTCCTTGCAATTCAGCAGTCAGCACCATCTTCAAACCCTCTAAATTGACTGTTTCCGCCCAGCCCGCCAATCAAATCTCAATTAACGCAGATATCAGGAGCGACAAACATCAGCGTTCTTAAAGATACAATAAATGAGAAGAAACGTAATTTAGTATAGTAATACATAGCCTTATTGGACATTCGTCATATATAAATGTTGTTATTTTCTGGCTTTTTTCTTCCTTGGTTGTTATACCAGAGCAGGCTTCATGATAAACAGAAGAAAAAGTCACCTGGTGGCCGGATGATGATTTCATCTCTTAAAAACAATCAAAGGGACACATATCTCGTCCCTGCTCACACCGCCGTGGTTGCCCTTATGGAAATGCCTGTCCTCGCCGAGAATGCGGTCCTTTAGGATGTAGTTGTCTTTCATCAGGAGGACATAATCACCCACCCTGTCTTGAAGGCTCCTGTCTGCCTTCAGCAGCCCGAAATAATTTTTCTTGATAAGGTCTTCGCTCTTATAAAGCCAGCATTTGTCCTTGAAATGCCTGTTTATGTACGCCTTAAACTCCTTTACTTTTGAAGGGCGCACATAGCAGTACACTGCCCTGGGCTCGCCGCAGAGCGGCAGTGTCAGGGTATCTTTTAAAGCTGGATGCTTTTCCAGCCAGATTGCCTTTTCCCTATTGGTTTCCATCAGGCCATGGTCGCCTGTGATTATTACAATAGAATCTGTGCCTTTGATCGACCTGGCAAATGATTCGATCCTGCGCTGCAGCTCTGCCAGGTGCTGCTTTGGTTTTTTGTGCCTGGTGCCGAAAACATGGCACATGGTGTCCAGCACAGGCCAGTAGCTGTAGATGTACTTTCTCCTGCTGTTGGATCTTATGGCCTTCCTGATGCTCCTGAAAAAGCCGGGCAATGATGTATAGCTTACCCTTTTTGCCCTTCCTGACATCGCGATCGTGTAATCCGAGTCTATGATATCCTCCGGCATTATCTCGTATGACTGGGCCTTTATCATGTCGAAGAAAGACTTGCGTCTAAAGATCATTGATGGGTCAGCAATCCCGAGAGAGACGCCGCTGCGCGAGGTGAAAGGCAGCGGCATCGCGACAACGCCGAGCTCCTTCATATACATGAACCAGCCTGTTAAGGCATGCTGCTGGGGCGCCAGTCCTGTGCGGAAACTGGTTATCGCCGCTGCTGTTGTCGGCGGGAAGACAGATGTTATAACTCCCCTGTTGTTTTTCCAGAGAAAGCCTTTTTTCCCGTTTCTGTTCAGGAACTCATATCCCAGCCCGTCTATCACCATGAGGATTATGTTCTTGGCTGAGAGCTCTCCCGGCGGCAGGAGCTTTAAAGGCCTGTACATGGCACTATGCCCGAACGCCCTGGAGATCGAGCCCATAAGGTTGACTATGCTTCCGCCCCTGTAGTCCGGCAGGCAGATACTGTCCTTTTTATTATATGTTTTATAATGCAATCAGGAGCACCCCCATGATCATGATAAGGCAGGCGATCGATTTTCTCAGCAGGTTCTTCTCATGGAATATCTCGCCGCCGATGATCGTCGTAAAGAACACGGACATCCTCTTTATCGGGAGCACCAGGCCGACATAGGCGACCTTTACAGCGTTCATCTGTGCATACCTGTACCCGACTGTCATCAATGAGACTATGAATATCCATTTTCCGGTTGTCCGAAGGCCTCGCACGATGCCGAAAATGCCATCATGGAACAGTATGATCATGATGAGGAAATGGAACCCCAGGAAGAGCTGTGCAAACGCAAGATAGGCTATGGGCTGGAAATCATACCTTGACAGGGCGAACCTGTCGAAAACCCCGGTTATGCTGTAGAAAAGCAATGCGAGCAGTATAAAGACGATGTATTTGGACCCAATGAATGTCCTGAGAGGGTGTCGCAGGTCATGGTGGCTCCTGGTCTCAAGGACGTATGAACCAATGATGATGATCACGATGCCAGCCACCTGGGCGATGGTGAGATGTTCCCCAAGGAATACAAATGCGAATATTGCAGTTATCCCCGGCCCGATGACCAGGAGCGGCGCTGCTGCGCTGATGGCCATGTGCCGTATGCTCTTTGCTACCAGGAAAAATGCGACCGCAGCAAGGATAGTGATGAAAAAGAGCATCGCGAGCAGCCTTAGATCTATCCTTGAATAGTCGATAAAGAAGAAAAATGGGAGGGATATAAGCACATTGAGCAGGGCGACGTTTGCTGAAAACTCCATCGCATGCTCATATGACAGTGTTTTTTTCTCGACCAGCGCTGCTCCTGCAGTAAGAAAAGCGCATATCAGTGCATATATCAGCCACATTATTTGTTTCTCTGGAACAGGCATATTTAAAGTTTGTTAATATGTAAAGTGGATTTCTTGAGTATCCTCTTCTTGTTTTCTTTATAGTGCAATTGAAATTTTTTCATATCATGGCTGCAAACTGGCTTAAACACGGTGCTGCAATGCACCTGCCGAACCAGCGCCATGAAATATAATTATTCCGCCAAACAGGCGGGATAATTATGGTCTGAGAAAACTGACAAAGTCAGTTTTCGAATGACAAATTTCAATTTGTGCAGCCCTCCGGGCTAGCTTGCAGCACTGGAAGAAAAAATCCAGCCACGGCCGGGCGTAGCTGACCATGTCCCTAACCCTGAGTCATTTTGGCGAAGGGTAGGGTTATGGTCAGCGTAGCAGGCAACTGAACACAGGTTCGTTGCCGTCCGTGCCCTGGGTGGATGGATTTTTTCAAGAAGCTGCATTTGAAGCGTGTCGTGTATTTTCACATCAAAGCCATGTACAGTTAGATTTTTTTCTGGATAATTCCAAAAACAACCATTTAGAAACATACTTAACATAATATCAGGTTGAGAGCCCGGGATTCTCTTTTTTCCTTTCTTTAAGGTAGATCACAGTCATCGCGATAACAGCACCGACAAGATCTGATACAAGGTCAAGCAAAGTGTTGGTGTAGCCGCCCACGCCAGTGTTGTTCATGATTATCGTTGCAGCGAACTCGATTATCTCGTTTATAGCTCCAACGCCGAGGCCTGCCATGATGACAACAATGGATATTGCAGTCCATTTATGCGTTGGCAGGAGTTTTGGCTTGATCAGCTCGTACATCACAAGCGTCGCCACGCCAAAGCCTATTATATGGACAAACTGGTCATACCTGAAGATGTCTTCTGTCAGGGGGATTATCATGAAATCATAGAGCCTTGTCCCGCCTATCCTGAAACTCCCTCCTGACATATGCAAGAATCCCCAGAATGCAAGACCGATAAGAGACGTATTGGAGTAGTGCACCTTTTTGTTGGTCAGCAGTATGAGGAAAAAAAAGAAGAGTATGACAAGGACATACATTATGAACTCATAGTTTTTGGTCGATATGTAATAGATAGAGAATGACAGCAGCATCAAGAGGACCCCTGCAAGTATCGGTATCTGGCTTTTTTTGATCAGCATCAATCTAATTTTGATTGTGGATATTTAAAAAGCTTTTGATGGATGGGTGATTGCAGGAAACCAGACTAAATATAACTATTATAAACACAATATTTAAATATTTATTGTGTAATAATTATATTAGTATACTATTTTATTCAAAATAATGATGCTCAACAAAAAAGGCGAGATGGGCGTCGGCACCCTTATTGTATTCATAGCCATGCTTCTTGTCGCTGCGGTCGCAGCCGGTGTCCTTATACAGACAGCCGGCTCTCTGCAGGAAAAATCTCTTGCCACAGGCCAGCAGGCAAGG
This sequence comes from uncultured Methanosarcinales archaeon, assembly GCA_964590935.1. Taxonomy (GTDB): domain Archaea; phylum Nanobdellota; class Nanobdellia; order Woesearchaeales; family DSVV01; genus CAYXZQ01. Next base: position 10,472 of record CAZPXC010000027.1, on the reverse strand, counting down.
GCGCAGATATCGACCAATGCCAGGGCTATTGAGGTTAGCGCAAAAGATGGCCTGGACAGCAGGCTGGATGATTTTTCCATCATATACAAGCTGTCTCCTGGCTCAGACCCTATCAAGCTGGACCAGGTGCTCTACAGCGAATCGACCAAGGATACCACCAACTCGCTTCGCATTAGAGAAAACGCCCTTGGGATAAACGATGTTTTTACAGGTTATTTTACTGCCACCTCTTATGCTTACCCTGAAAAGACAGACGCGTTTGAGGACTCTGTACCGCAGGAGTTCTGGAACAGGTTCTCTGCAACCCAGACAAGCGAGATGATGATAGGCAAGATTGCGGTGGCGATCGTGTTTGTGGAGAGCGATGGCGCAGTAGATACAAATTTTGAGAACTGGACCAGGGCAGAGCAGGATTACATGATAAATGCCACAGTAAATGCCCTTAACTGGTGGTCGTCTGTTGAGCCTAGGGCGCATATAAGGCACACTTTTGAGATATATCGTGATGTGCCTATAAGCTATGAGCCCATCACGCGTGATACTTCTGCTGCGAACCAGACGCTGTGGATCACAGAGGCGCTTGATTATATCGGTGCACCGTCAGGCGCCACGATATTCGACAGGACGCGTACATTTGACGATGAGCTTCGAAAAAGAAAAAATGCAAACTGGGGCTTCACATTGTTTATTGTTGACAGCAGCCATACGCCCGGAGGGTTTGCCGATGGTTATGCAGGTATAGCTTATATAAATGGCCCGCATACTTTTGTGGCGAGCAATGCATTCGCGAATTACCCAGAAGTCATGCTGGCACATGAGTTTGGCCATATCTTCGGCGCAGATGATGAATACTTCTATTCTGGCTGCAACTGCACTGACAAATCAGGGTATTTCTCTATTGAATCACAGAACTGTGATGCGATAGGAAACACCTGCCTGACCAACACGACAAGCATAATGAGAAACGGGATGGAATCAGTCACCGCTTACCAGGATAAGATGGTGGATGTATTTGCACTGGCGCAGATGGGCCTTATCGATTCAAACTACAACAACTATCTTGATCCTGTTGATATATTGTTCGATACGCCTGATAAGGCCAACATGACCCAGGAAACGATCAACTCCCTTGTCAACGATTATTATAATCCCACTGAAACAAGGAACATCGGCTTTTTTGCAAATGAATACCTGCAGGAAGGCACCAACCACAGGGACAACAACCTCCAGAGAGGTGATATCGTCAAGTTTGAATATGAATCAGCCAGGCCTATCAGGGAAGATGAGAGCATCAGGCTGACATTTATCCCCAAGATCGGCACAGGCACCCTGACAGAATTCGTCACCCCTGATGTCATAAGCATGGAGAGGGTTTATCTGTATCCCTAAAATGAAACAGCTTGTTGTTCTGGTATTTTTTGTCGTTCTGATATGCCTTGGATGTAGCAGCGACAAGACAGGCAAAGCGAATGCCGAGGATTATAAGCAGCAGACAATACTGTGTGATGACGGGAGACGGGTCATCGACATCTCGCAGTGTGATGTTGACTATAGCAATCCAATGCCATCTATAGAAAATGGCAGCAGGGTCGAGCAGGAGATTATGGAGATCGGCAAAACAGGCCAGGAAGTAAGCTCTGAGGCAGATGCAAGGGATGCATTTGAAAAATATGTCGACAAGAATTCCCTGAACTATGATTTTGTTTCTGCTGAGCCTTACAAAAAGGAAGGTCATGAATATTACAAGATAAAGTATAAATATTATAACCTGGGTGGCGGGGTTGGCATTCTCTTTGTTGATGGTGATGGAAAGATCTACGAGGGCTTAGGGGTTATCTGAGCAAAAGTCAGGGAAAGAGATCTTAGAAGGCTTGGATATTAATTGACAGAGCATATAACTACTACTTAGTAACGAAATATTTAAATACTGGTACTTATTCTGGTGCTTTATGACTGACGTAGGTATTATCGGGTACGAAAAGCTGATCAATGGGACAGATTTTCCTGATCTAGTCATATCGCTGCCCAGGGAGATGAACCATATGCTCGGCCTGGATTACGTATCCCAGGTAACACTTGATGATGCTGTGGGTAATCAGGCATTAGCTGATGAAGATATCGCAAAGGAGAGCATAAAAAAATTGCTTGAGCCAAGCCCGCAGGTGGTCCATATGGCCAATTACAGGGACCCGGATACAGGACGCAGTGTCGACAGGCTCCTGCTTGAGATGCTCAGGCAAAAAAATGTCCCGGTCCTGCTGACGACCGGCGGCCTTTATGGCATAAATCTTGCCAGGGAGATAGGTATAGCATGTATGGAAACACCCTTTAAACCCGTTGCCTATGCAAAAGAGCTCCATAAGCTTGCAGGGACATACCATGCTTGACAATAAAAAGGAGCCAGAAATTCCAGATTGCGCCCAGCTTTTTCCATAAGCGCTATCTAATATTAACAATATTTTTAAATGAGGGGCTTTTTTTTGTGTCAAGGCGAATTTCAAGATGAAAATAACGATAATCGGAAGCGGATATGTCGGCCTGGTCACAGGGCCGTCGCTTGCAAACCTCGGCAACAACGTGATATGCCTTGATATTGACAAGGCCAAGGTTGAGATGCTGAAAAAAGGCAAATTGCCTATTTACGAGCCCGGCCTTGAGGAGATCTTTACCAGGAACATGAAAGAGGGCAGGCTTCATTTTACCACCAATACGAAAGAGGCTGTCCAGAAGTCTGAGATAATCTTCCTTGCAGTGGGAACCCCTCCAAATGAGAACCATGAGGCAGACCTGAGCGCAGTCAGGAGCTGCGCAAGGGACATCGGGAGATATATGGACGATTACAAGATCATCGTCAACAAGAGTACTGTCCCTGTGGGAACAGCGGACATGGTAAGGAAGATAATAAGGGAAAACCAGAAAAAAAAGATAAGCTTTGATGTGGTCTCCAACCCAGAATTTTTGAGGGAGGGTGCGGCTGTAAAGGATTTCGAGAACCCTGACAGGATAGTGATCGGCACAAGCAGCAAGAGGGCAGAGGAGAAGATGCTCTCTTTGTACAGCTCGCTTGCCAGGGCTGACCGTCCGGTCATGGTCACTGATATCAGGAGCGCTGAGCTCATCAAGTACGCGAGCAATGCCATGCTCGCGACGAGGATAAGCTTCATGAACCAGCTTTCGCACCTGTGCGAGAAGGCAGGCGCTGACATAAAACAGGTCGCCAAGGGGATGGGCCTTGATACAAGGATCGGCTCAAGGTTCCTCCAGGCAGGCGTAGGCTATGGAGGGAGCTGTTTTCCCAAGGATGTCCTCGCCCTGATCGCAACATTAAAGGAACATGGCTGCGATGCCAGCCTGTTCGAGGCTGTCCACGATATCAACGAGAGGCAGAAGACTGTTGTCGTTGACAAGCTGAAGAAGATCCTGGACCTGAAGAAGAGCAGAGTAGCTGTCTGGGGCATTGCGTTCAAGCCCAAGACAGATGATATAAGGGAGGCACCTGCGCTTGTCATCATCCCTGAGCTCCAGAGGCTCGGAGCAAGTATACATGCATTTGACCCGGTAGCTGCTGATAATGCAAGAAAGGTGCTCAAGGATGTCAGGTTCTTCGACAACCCGTATAAGGCGATCAAGGACTGCGATGCCCTTGTCATAATAACAGAATGGAACGAGTTCCGCAACCTTGACAAGAAGGCGATAAAGGCCCTCCTGAAAAAGCCTATTGTGGTTGACGGGAGGAACATATATGAGCCTGGTGAGATGGAGGAGCTGGGCTTCAAGTACTACAGCATTGGAAGATGAGCACCATCCTTGTCACAGGCGCAGCAGGCTTTATCGGTTTTCACACAGCATCCGCCCTTCTCGATAAGGGCCACAGGGTTATAGGTATAGACAGCCTGAATGAATACTATGACGTCAACCTGAAAAAGGCACGTCTGGACATCCTTAAGCAGAATAAGGATTTTGTCTTCTGCAAGGCTGATATAACAGACTATGCGATGACAGACAGGGCATTCTCAAAAGAAAGGATAGACAAGGTATGCCACCTGGCTGCGCAGGCAGGCGTAAGGTACTCTATCGAGCATCCTGAATCATATGAAAGCTCAAATATCCTTGGTACTTTCAACATCTTCGAGCTTGCGAAAAAGCATGGCATAAACCATGTTGTCGCAGCCTCAAGCTCATCTGTATACGGCGGAAGCAAGAATGAGAGGTTTTCAGTGGATGAGCCTGTTGAAGACCCTATATCATTGTACGCAGCGACCAAGCGCGGCACTGAGCTTATCGGCTACTATTACAGCAGCATCCATAATATCAACACGACATGCCTCAGGTTCTTCACAGTATACGGGCCGTGGGGAAGGCCGGACATGGCACTGTTTAAGTTTACAAAGAACATCCTTGCCGGAAAACCTATCGACGTATACAACTATGGCAGGATGGAAAGGGATTTCACATATATTGCAGATATCGTTGACGGCATACTGGCCTCTCTTGAGAAAGAGTTCAGGTATGAGGTTTTCAACCTGGGGAACTCTGATACAGTGAAGCTGGATTATTTCATAGGATGCATAGAGAAGCAGCTTGGGAAAAAGGCCGAGAGGAATCTCATGCCTCTGCAGAAGGGCGATGTGCCCAAGACGTTTGCTGATATAGAGAAGACTACAAAGATGCTGGGCTTTAAGCCCAGGACAAAGATAGAGGACGGGATCAGCGAATTTATCAGATGGTATAAGGAATATCACAGGGTGAAATGATGTATCTTGTAACAGGCGGAGCAGGATTTATGGGCACTCACCTTGTCAGGAGGCTTGTTGACGAGGGCATCAGTGTCAGGGTGCTTGACAGGCAGGTGCCAAAAGGCCTGCCCAAGACAAAGTTTGAGTTCATCAAAGGCGATATCACCGATGCCGGTGATGTAAAGCGCGCAGTCAAGGGCGTAGAGTCAGTCTTTCATCTTGCAGCGATGAGCAGGATACAGGAATCAATCAAGGATCCGGCCATGGCTGAAAGCATAAACAGCATGGGCACGCTCAATGTCCTTGAAGCATGCCGCAGGGCCGGTGTAAACAAGCTGGTCTTTTCATCGTCTGCAGAGATATATGGCAATGGCAATGACCCGAACCAGCCCAAGACAGAGAACACGATACCCAGGCCGATATCGCCTTATGCTGTCACCAAGATGCTCGGCGAGTATTATTGCAGGGTCTTTTATAAGATCCATGGTATGGATACTGTATCGCTTCGTTTTTTCTCTGTCTATGGCCCTGGCCAGAGCAGGACCGAGTCCGAGCGTTATGTGAGCTATTATATATCAAAGCTAAAAAAAGATCAGCAGCCTGTGGTTTATTATGACGGTCTTCAGACATCTGACCTCATCTACGTCGATGATGCGATAGATGCGATAATGCTGGTGCATAAGAACACTAACACTGGCCAGTCGATAAACATCGGCTCAGGCAGGCCTGTAACCGGTCTTGAGGTGCTGGCCATGCTCAACAAGATCATGGAAAAAGACATCGAGCCAGAGGCTGTGCCTGCAAGAGCAGGCGAGATAAAGCACCTGGTTGCAGACATATCCTTAGCAAAAAAACTTGGCTTTGAGCCCAGGACAGGGCTTTTTGATGGGCTGAGAAAGACGATAGAGTCGTTCGATAGATGAATCTTTTAATGCTTAAGAAGGGTTATATGGCCACTACAAATTGGTTTTTTCTCAGGTTTCCTAATTCACCAAAGATTTGAACATGCAAATAATCATATAAGGATTCTACACTATATGAATATAGGATATAATAACACGCTGATAATATTTAGAATAGTACAAAAAGACGATACAATGCCATTGGGATATGATGAAATGCCACAATGCCTAACTATTCAAGATCTGAATAGTGCTTTGTTGTATTTTTTTTATTAGTTCTTTTATTTCATCCAGTCTTTTTGTATCAACTGTACTGGCAACACCATATGTTGACAATTCCCTGCTTTGCCTGACTGTTGCTCCTGCAGCATCCTTGTCTACTTCCAATGTGTCGAATTGCAGAACTAAGTCTCTCTCCATATCAAGTTTTTTTTCATCAATCAGGCTTAAGAGAGCAGTAATAGAACAGCTTTGATTTTTTGATTCATAACCATAATAGGCAAGCAAAGCCAAGAAACAATGATATATTGAATAGAACCCCACATTGAGTGCCCAATCATATCTTTTAAGCTCTTCAAGTTCTCTTAAGACTTCTGCATTATATTCAGATTTCTTGAGATGTTTTTGTGCAAGTTCCTTATCTGGCTTGATTTTCTTCAGCCTGTTTTAATCATTAAGACAACATTTAAGATGCTTTTCTACCTGAGACATTGTATCACCTCAATGTATTTTGAAGAATTATGAAATATAAGATTCTCAGATAATATGCTATTAATGACTTCATCATCTTTACTTTTCAAGATGTCTTTTTCAGCCATTTCAACATATCTTATTGGCTTTTCAAGCAGCTCTGCTTTTCTTATATTTTCCTTTATTTTGTTGATTGTCGCCTTTTTCTTTTTATCATAGACAATTAATACATCAATATCATTGAACTTCTCTGACTTAATAGATGAACCGAAGATCAAACCTAATTGTATGTGCTCACTGAACTTCTGGAGTTCGTGTGCAACAACCTTAAGCCATTTTGGAAATTCTTCTTTTTCAAGGCTCAATAAGTACTCTATAAACTTAAGTGCAAGTTCGTTTTCATAATCAAATCTATAATATATGGAATTGCCTATTTCTTCCTTTATTAGCAGTTTCTTATCTGAAAGCTCATTGCACAGTTTATTTATATGAGCATGATTTAGAGTTAGGATTCTTGCAAGTTGCCTGGCATTGTATTTCTCTTTAAAATGCTTGAAAATAAATTTGATTATCTGGATTTCAACCTTTGTAAATTGGATGTTGTTAGCATACATATGTATGTTACTAGCATACACTTATATTTAAATCTTTCTGTTGATTTGTGCTAAATGATTATGAATAGGTGGTGATCTCGTAAACATTCTTGCAAAATTAGGACAAGATATAAATATCAGTTAGTCAATTTTAGATATCATAAAAATCAGTGATTGGCTCGTAATTATAGTGGCTGTTTAGCTGTTGACATTATGGGCAAGGTAGGTCGTTTCTTTATTCCATTAGTTCTCTAATTATTTCTAAAAACAAATATTTCGTAAACATTCGGAATAAGGGACGACCTGATACATTGATACAGAATGTTTATAATCCGCAATCTTTGAATCATTATATGTTTGAATTAGGGAATCCATTGAGATATACTGACAGTGAGGGACACTTTGTCGTACCAACGGTTGTAATAGCTGGTGCAATAGTATTTGCACAATATGGTTCAACGAGCATAAAATATGTATATAATCTTGGATACTTTACTATGTCAATGTACAATAAGGACTACAATACTGCTGTAGATATCAAAGAGAGAGCAGATAAAAACGCACATAGTATGTTATTAGATGTTATGCCATATCAAAACCCTTTAACTGGTTGGACAGACATACCTGAACTTACTGAAGATTTTTTTGAAACGATTGGAGAGGTATGGCAGGCAAATCATGTTACTAATACTCAACCTACTGTTACAATAGAAACCTTACAAAATAGAGAAAATAGCAATTCAGTTATATATATTAACAATGGAGGGGGTTCAAGTTCAATATGGAAATACAATACTATTGATGGTGTTCCCCTTATTGATAGCTCAGTTCCAATTGGAACTGATGTGGGCAATGGATGGAAAGTTAGTGAACATTCATCAAGCAGCAAAAAATCAAGTGGTAGTAGTACAAAAGATACAGACGGCGCACCAAGTGGCTATTACTGGAAGAAAAGGATTGGAAATGGTGGAATCCTAAGAAAGATTGACTAATTAATAGTAAATTATTTATATATTTATATTTTGAAAATATATTAAACTCCAATGAGAGAAGATAAACAAAAAAAGAATATACAGATCATATCATTATTCTATTTGTTAATATTGGTCATTCCTATTATAAAATGACAAGTACATGGCAGTTTGAGAAATATCTTAATCGACCGTCCAATTATTCATGAAAACCCCATATTCCTGACAGCATCTTTTCCAGCATCATGCTCTATGTAGATCCTGTGCCAGACATCGAACAATGTCAGGATGAGCAGCTGGTATGATGTCCTCATAAGCATGCGCGGCTTCTGGATCTTTTTGTGTTTCTCGATAAGCCTTTGGACATATTCTTTATTCAAGAACCGGATATTGCTCTCACTCAATGTCTTATCGGCAAACTTTTCAAGGTCATGCTTAAGCCATGCGTGCATAGGTGTGGTAAAGCCCTGCTTTTTTCTGTATATGATATCCCTGGGCAGGTATTTTAGCGCTGTCTTTTTGAGCACATGCTTGCCTTCCAGGCCGCGCTGCTTGAAATTAGGCGGGATACTCGATGCAAGCTCGGCCATCCTGTGGTCGAGGAAAGGCACCCTGGCCTCCATCGCATGCGCCATGCTCATCCTGTCGACCCTTGTAAGCTGCCAGTTGGGAAGCTCGTGCTCGATGTCAAAATGAAGTATCCTGCTTAGGATATGGCCCTTTTTTTTCAGGCAGTCGTGCAGCGTCCTGTCATCTTTTGCCCTGTTGCCGAGAAGCTGCTTTCTTTCTGTAGTCTTGAACGGCGAATAATAGCTCTCATACGTTGTCCTCTTTGCGATTCTGGGCACATAATCAAACCAGCTTGAGCCCACATAATAATGATAGTAGCCTGAGAATAGCTCATCAGCCCCCTCGCCCGTGTTTATGACAGTCACCTTTTGCCGTGCAGCCTTTGACAGGAAATACAGCGGCATCATGGTGATGTCTGTATTTGGCTCGTCCATATGCCAGACAATATCAGGCAGGCTCTTGGTGAGCTGCTTATAATCGAGCACGATCTCCCGGTGCTCAGTACTTAGCAGCTCAGACACCTTTGACGCGTATCCCAGCTCGTCTGTCTCATGCCCGAAGCCCACTGAGAATGTCCTGACAGGCTCATCGCGCAGCCTTGCATTTATCGCAGTGATGAGGCTTGAGTCCAGCCCTCCGCTCAAAAAAACCCCGAGCGGGACATCGCTCATCAGCCTTTTTTCGACAGCATCGTTCAGCAGTTTGTCGACTGCTTTTGCATAATGCTCAAGGCTTCTCCTGCCTGTGCTCCAGGAAAGGCTCCAGTATCTCTTTATCGATATCTTGCCGTCTTTGAATACCAGGTAATGGCCGGGGAGCAGCTTTTTTATGCCCTTTATCATCGTACTATCGCTTGCGATGAACCTGTACTGTAGAAACGAGCTGAAGCTGCCTGTATCGACAGCCTTTTCGATGCCATGCGCGAGTATCGCCTTTATCTCTGACGAGAATATGATCCTGCTGCCGTCATAGTGATAATACAGCGGCTTTATCCCTATCCTGTCCCTTGCCAGGAAGAGCTCTTTTTTCTCTGAGTCCCACAATGCAAATGCAAACATGCCGTTGAAGCGGCTTATGCAGCCATGGCCCCATTCCTGATAGGCGTATATCATCACCTCTGTGTCAGTGTCTGAGGCAAAACTGTAGCCTTTTTTCTCCAGCTCTTCCCTTATCTCTTTGAAATTGTATATCTCCCCATTGTATGATATAAAGACCGTGCCTTCCTTGTTGCTCATGGGCTGGTGGCCCTTCTTGCTCAAGTCAATTATCGATAGCCTGTTATGTCCGAGGGAGATGTTCTTGTCTGTATATATCCCTGTATCATCTGGACCTCTGTATGAGATCGCCTGGTTCATCCTTTTCACAAGGGCCCCATCTTCCCAGCTGAATCCGTTTATCCCGCACATGGTGATGAAGATGCAGTGAATGTTTATTAATGTTGTTAATCTTTTGTGCATGGTAATCAAGGCTGATTTATTTAGAAAAAATCTATCCACCCATTGCTTTGGTGGGGATGTATAAAACATGCTTTAAATGCAGCTTCTTGAAAAAACCCAGCCACCCAGGGCTTCGACGGTCATTTTCCTTTGGAAAATGCCCTATTCCACCGCCCGTAACCCTATACTGCACGAATTTCATTCGTTTGTATAGGAATGCTCAAGAATCGGAGATTCTTGGCATGTTGAAAATGATAAATCATTTTCATACACACGGTCGGCTCCACCTCGCCGTGGCTGGATTTGTCAAAAACCACCTTTCTATAAAGGCTGTATGGATTTATAGACCCATACAAAGGTCAAGTGGTTTTTGATGCTCAGAATTCCACTCACATGGTGGTTTTCGAGCACATCAGATTCCACTTAGATCATTAATCATAGATGAGTGGAATTCTGATGTTTTTTGTATGTGCACATTTTCCTTCAAGTGCAACAAACAGGCCCGAAGGGCTGCTCAGGAAGAAATCTTTTTATTGGCGCAAGCCCGCAGGCACCAACAGTGCCGTGTTTAAGC
>CAZPXC010000026.1:0-22283 GCA_964590935.1 uncultured Methanosarcinales archaeon | reverse complement strand
CAGATTCCACTTAGACCATTTATCATAGATGAGTGGAATTCTGATGTTTTCTGTGATTGCAGATCTTTCTTTCAAGTGCAAAAAGCAAGCCCAGAGAGCTACTCAACCTGAAATCTTTTCATTGGCGCTGGGCCCGCAGGCACCCACAGTGCCGTGTTTAAGCGGGCTTGCTGCCAGTGAATGAAAAGATTTCTCTAGCACAATAAAGAAAAGATCAACAAGCCAGTGAATGAAAAAATTTCTATTGAATCACCAAAAGATTTAAATCATGTTGAAGATTATTTAATATGATGAGAGAGCAGAAGGTGACTGTTGACATAATAATAAGATACAAAGGAGGAATTGTTCTTATAAAGAGAAAGAACGACCCCATAGGATGGGCGCTGCCGGGCGGGATTGTCGAGGTTGAAGAGACGCTTGAGCAGACCGCAGTCAGAGAGGCCAAAGAAGAGACCAGCCTTGACATAAGGCTTATCAGGCAGATGCATACTTATTCAGACCCGAAGCGCGACGCCAGGTGGCGTTCGATAACCACAGTCTTTATTGCAGAGGGCAAGGGAGAACTGAAGGCTGGTGATGATGCAGCCGAGGCACAGGTATTTAACATTGACAGTGTCCCTGAGCTGGTCTTTGACCATAAGGACATACTGATGGATTATCAGAATGGAGAATATCAATGAATGGCTGGAAAAGCTGAAAAACAGCGACAAGACGATCATTGTCGAGGGTAAGAAGGACAAGAGAGCGCTTGAGCATTTCGGCATCACCAATATTGTAACGCTCAGCAGGCATCCGTTGTACAGGATAGCGGAGGATGTTGCCAGCACCTCAAAGCAGGTGATAATCCTGACCGACCTTGACAGGAAGGGAAAGGAGCTTTATGGGAAACTCTCGTCCGGTCTGCAGAGCCTTGGCGTCAAGATCGACAACAGGTTCAGGGAATTTCTCTATCACCAAAGGCTGAGTCATGTTGAGGGATTGCGAAGGTTTGTTGAAAATGCTGGAAGAAAGGCTTGAGAAGACAATCCCTGAAAGATTTCGTGACAGGAATGGCCATGTGCAGAGCACAAACTACTTCTTCCTATTTGATGAGGCGAGAGCAGGGTTGCTCGAGAAGATTGGTCTGTCAGAGCAGCACTTCCGCGACCATGGCGAGCCGCTTTTTGCAAGGGACCAGCAGTGCAGCTACAAAAGGCAGCTGCATCCCGGCGAGAATGTTGTCCTTGTCGCAAGGATAAGGGATGCGCCGCGGCGCGGCATACTCGCAATCGAGTATGATATCCTGAAGCCAGGCAATGCTGTGGCTGCCCGCGGCAAAGGCCTTTATGCCTTTGTCGACAAGGAGACAGGAAAGCACAGGCAGATCCCGGGATATTTCATGGATGCGATCAGGAAGTATGTTGAGACTGATGGATGATTTCTGACATATATGATATAAATATCAGATATCACCAAAAGATTTATAACTTTCTGCCATAATAATCATAAAAAAATGAGGTGCAGGATATTCTTGCTAGCGGCGGTTATGCTCTTTTGCCTATTATCCATTGCAGCAGGCTCTAATGTGACGATAACTGCATCTTCCGGCAATGGCAAGGACAAGTACTGCCTGGGCAGCTGCTATAATACCGCTGAACTCGTATTCTCAGACAATAAATCCAGCAATGTATATATCATGTTTGACCTGGAATCCCTGCCCCAGACAGCCACGATAGGCACAGCAATGCTGCTCTTCAGATACAAGGGTGGCGGAGCCGGATCGTTTCTCTTTGCCGACATCTATCCGGCTGCAACAGGCTGGAACGAGGATGATGACCAGCAGCCTGATGCGATCCCAGGCAGCATCATCGGAAGCCTGAACAACATAAGCTGCGGAGACGAATGCAACAACGAGGATGGATGGTTCGGCATAAGGGGTGATAACCTTATCAGCACGCTGCAGTCCTGGATAAGCGGCAGCCTTCCGAACAATGGCTTTATCATCAATGATTCAAGTGAGAATTTCTCAGCATTTTCCTCTGAAGCAGGAACAGACCAGCCGTTCCTGTATATTGAGTACGAGTCAAGCTGCGATGACCTTGACGGTGACGGCTTCGGCGTCGGAGACTGCCTTGGCAAGCAGGATTGCGATGATGCCAATGCATCCATAAACCCAAACGCGACTGAGGTGTGCAACAATATAGATGATGACTGTGATGGGGTAGTGGATGATACTGGCCACGAATGCACGACCTGCAGTGAAAGCGACGGCTATATATGTAACGAGACAACGCACTGCAGCGAAGATTACCTTGATGTCTATGATTCTGATGTCTGCTGCCCGGAAAAATGCGTGGAGACATGCCTGGACGGCGCTGTCAGGAAATGCGGCCTGGACATAGGGGCATGCACTATGGGATACAGCGTATGCGACGACAGTGAATGGGGCACATGCAGGAACGAGACCCCGCCTGTCCATGAGACCTGCAATAACATAGATGATGACTGTGACGGTATAGTGGACAATACAGACGATTACCTGCAGTGCCAGTGCTACAACAGCACTCCGCCGTCAGAAGAGGTCTATGATAACATAGACAATGACTGCGACGGCATAATCGATGAGGATTGCGACTGCACAAGCAAAGGCGGTTATATCTGCTCTGAAGGAGCGACGTGTCCCGGAACACTTATGGATGTGACTGATGTGGATTTCTGCTGCTCGCAGCCATGCAACACAGATTGCACGCCGGGCCAGACAAAGGTATGCGGCACAGATATTGGCGCATGCAGTAAAGGCACCATAAGCTGCATAGGCGGGAAATGGGGCAACTGCACCGGAGCAGTGTATCCCGGCACCGAGTCATGCAACGATATCGATGATGACTGCGACGGCATAGTTGATGACATCAACGGCTCGAGGACCGTAGAGCAGAGCAGGTGCGGGTGTACCGCCGGGGGGAATCCTTTCGAAGAGCTATGCAACAAAATAGACGATGACTGTGACGGCAGCATCGATGAGTCATGCACTCCTATAGATGAGTCATGCACAGACAATGTTATGGATTTTGACGAGCTTGGTGTCGACTGCGGCGGTTCATGCATAGAGTGCAGTAGCGTCAGCAACCAGAGCCAGGACCAGGAAAATGAATCCTATGGATATGTTGAGCCAGAGCAGACTGTCCAGGGTGGGCTTTCCAGCCCTCTGGTCATCGGCGGAGCCTCAGTGTTATTCATTATTGCCGGGATCTTGGTCTATCTTTTTATGCATAAAAAGCCCGCAATGAAAGGCAATGCCCGGGCGTACAGGCAGATGCCTGCTTATCCGTCTTATCCCTCTGTGTACAGGCCGAGAAGGAATATCTACATGGGCAGCATGGCTCCTCCTGGGCAAAGCCACATGACCAGCAGGCAGATGCACCGGAATGCAGATAGTATAAGGCAGCGGATAGATGAGTCATTCAGGTGATCATAACTGTTCATACTCTGAATCGACAACATCCTTTATCGCTGCTGCTTTCTTTTTGCCTATGAGCTCGACATCCTTCAGCTCATCCTCGGTCGCGTTGACTACCCTTTTTACAGATCTGAACTTTCTGAGCAGCGGTTTTGCAAGTCCGCTGCCCACGCCCGGCAGCGCAGAGACGACATATTCCTGCTGCTCCCTGAGCGAGGCATGCTTTTTTGACCTGTGCATGGAGAAATCTTTTCCGAACTCATCCTGCTCGCGCTTTGCGATCGCAACAATGAGCTGGGCAGTGTCCTGGTGGTTCTTCGTATACATTATCGGCACGCCGTAGCTGACTGTTATTGTCGCCAGAAGGCCCCTTATCGCGTTTGGGTGGACATTCCTTATCGAGTATATGTCCTGGCTGCCGGCGACTATTATCACCGGCCTCTCGAAATTCTGTTTCAGGGATTTGACCTGCTGGAGCAGCCTGCCGTCAATGAGCGAATCGACAAAATCCTCTTTAGTCTTAAACTCTATCCCGCATCGCGCACTGCATATGTAATCCGCGGTTTCCAGCTGCTCAAGCTTTAGGTTGACACCAAGCTCGACCAGCTCTTTTATGACACCAGAGCCCTTCTCCCTGTGGTCGGCAAATATCTTTACCTGCTCGTTCTTTGCAGTGTACTTGTTCAGGTTCTGGTCGATCCTCTTGAATACCATCTTCTGGCGCAGCCCGTCAAGGATCCTGAACATCCTGTTCTCCTTGTGATGCGCTGTCCACCTGTATGCCTCGTCCCTTGTCCCTTTTGTCATGAGGATTATCACTTCGCCTTTCTCCAGCCTTGCAGTCCTTCCCCTGCGCTGGATATGCCTTATCGCCGAGGGTATAGGCTCATAGAATATTACGCAGTCCACCTGCGGGATGTCGAGGCCTTCTTCACCGACAGAGCTGGATACAAGAACGTTGTAATCGCCGTTCCTGAAGCTCTCGAGGATCTCGATCTGCTTTTTCTGTGTCAGGCCTGAGCCGTTTTTCTTTGCCTGGCCGACAAAAAGCACAGGTTTAGCGCCGCTGACATTAGCAAGAGCGCTGACAATATTTGCGCCTGTATCCCTGTACTGTGAGAATATTATTATCTTATAGTCCGGGCCCTCTATCTTTTCAGAGACTATCCTTATAAGTTCCTTCATCTTCGGATGCTCGACTTTTTTTTCGAACAGGCTTCTTGTCTTGATGAGCGCGGACCTGAAGTTTATGTCCCTTACAAGGTTCTGTACAGCCTTCACCTTTGAAGTATAGCCCTGGTTCTCTATCTGCTCCAGGTACTTGTACAAAGGCTCGACACCCTGGGTCTCGATGAGTTCTATCGCATGCTGCACCTTGAGTGCCTCGGCTGCATAAGATACTGATTTCAGCACCGCGAAATCCCTGTTGCCCCTGGCGATCTCGCCCTGGAGCTTTGCCTGGAGTGCCAGGAGGTCTTTTTTGCTCTTTGAATACATCTGGATCGAGCTTATGTATCCGTATTTCTTCACCATCTCCATCTTGGAGTTGAAGCAGTCTGTCAGGAACATGTGCACCTCCCTGAACTCTTCAGGAAAATCAACCTTGACCCACTTGGTCTTCAGCTGCTGGATGTACTGCCTGACATCAGGGCTTGTCTCGTTCCTTATCTCTATCTCCTCGATGAACAGGTTCTGCAGCACCTCGTTGATCTTCTCCAGCTCAGAGCCGGGAGAGGCGGTCATGGCTGTAATCCTGGGGTACTTCGCCCTGGCATGGTATTGCTTGGCGATGAACACATATGCATAGTCGCCCACAGCGCGGTGCGCCTCATCGATGCCGAGAAGGCTTACCTCCTCAAGCTTTATCCTGTTGCTGATTATATCGTTCTCCAGCCCCTGCGGTGTCGAGAATATTATCCTGGCATCCTTCCACAGCTCCTCGCGCTTTTCAGGTTTGACAAACCCTGTGAAGATCGCCATCTTATCTTTGTCGATGTCAAAATGCTTCTCAAAAACCCTGTAATACTGGTCGATGAGCGGCCTTGTCGGCCCGATAAGAAGAATCTTGGATTTTGGGTACTGCTTCAGCCTGTGGGCTGCGAGCATGAGGAAGATATTGGTCTTTCCCATGCCAGTAGGCAGCACTATAAGCGTGTTTTTCTGGCTTGCAGTTGAAAAGATGGTCTCCTGGTAAAGCCTTGGCTTAAAATTTTTAATCAATTTAGCCCTAAGAATACTATCTTGCTTTATAAGGTTTGTGCGGGATTGTCCTGTGGCCGCTTGTATCTGTATTTGTATTCAGTAATCGTGTCCAGGGCACAGGATCTTATGGTTGAGCTTCAGCAGTCTCATGACAGTGTTTTTCATCGACTCTGCATCAGATGTCGGCAAATCTGTCCTTCCCATGCCTTTGCCCAGCATCGTGTCGCCTGAGAAAAGAATCCTCTCTTTTTCATACCATATGCATATTGAGCCCTTGGTATGGCCAGGGGTCTCGATTATTTTCAGATCTTCTGAATCTTCGACAGGTAAGAGCTCAGCGCTCCTGAATTTTTCTGCCATGTCTTTATTAAGGACTGTCCCAAGAGGATTGTCAGCAAAACTCTGGATGGCTCTCTCTGATGCAAAAAGCCGGGCATTGCTGAACATATCAAAATTTCCTATATGGTCATAATGCAGATGGGTGAAGATCACCCTCTCAATCCTGTCAAGCCCTATAAGCTTGGACAGGTACAGCTCAAGGTCAGCATGATTTGCCCTCATCCCTGTATCGATCATGGTCTTTTCATCAAGATCGAGGAAATATGCATTAGAGCCTGCATTTATCTTCCAGATGCCATCCGCTATCTTTTTGATCATTTGAAGTATCTCTTCTTATGGAGATAGTTCCCAAGATAGGTGCCGATAAAGAAGAGCACGAGAATCACCAGCCAGTATCCGCGCCCTGTCACAAGGTTTCCGATAAGGTATCCCACGATGTATCCTGCTGTGACAAGCACGAAGACGACACCGAACCTGTGCCTTCTCTTATGATAGAGCCTCCCGACCATTATCCCCGATAACAGGATCACGATATAGCTGACAACCGCAGAGTCAACGATCAGCGAGACCAGGAGCCCGATCACGAGGAATATCGATGTCCCTACCTCACCCCAGGCATCAAGCCATTTTATTGCCTTCTTGTTTTTAAACATCATATCGACCTCTCAAAAAACCAGTACCATAAAAACCAGCAGACGGTGCCGATTAAGAGCGCGAATATCCATGAATAGACCTTGGCCTGCACCAGGAGAACATAAGCAAGAAGCGTGCTGAATATGAACACATAGGCGAGCCTAGACATGAAAAATATGTGTATCCCGTTTATCCTGGGTATGGGCAGAAGCTGATATATCATGAACCAGAAGTTGATCATGGCGAAATATCCAAAGAAGGCCGGCATTACATGAAGCTGGGCCGCAAAAAAGAGCGAGATCGTCGCGAGGATGAGGTTTGCGACAGGCCCTGCAGTTGCGATTGTCCCCTGTGCTATCGTGTTGATGCCATACCTGTACTTTCCCAGCCTCAGCATCATCATATGATGAAGGAAGAGCCCTCCGGGAAGTATGACATAGAACCTACCTTTTGTGAGCAGTGTTATTATGACGCCGATCGCAAGGCCCATGGGCCACATCCTGTACTCGGCCCGAAAGCCCTGCTGCAATGCAGCAACTTTCATGGCACCGTCAAATGCAAGGACAGTTATTGCAACGATGAGCAGTGTCATCAGATAATTGAGAAGCCAGTGTGCCAGTACAAATGTCGGCTGCTTGTCATCATAAGCAAATATAAAGGCAACGACAAGTACGCTTATGAAGATATCCCTCTTCTCTCTCGGCTCCCAGCCATAGAATCTTTTGATCCTGTACAGGAGTTCTCCCATAGGCTGATTTATCTGCTGCTGCTTATAAAAATGTTTTGATTTTCAGCGCTTTACTAAAAAAAAGATATAAGACAGGTTAGCACCGGCTCTGGCCATTTCTGCTAGGCCTGTGCAGATCGATACTAACCTGCTTACTGGGTGAAATCTATTTCCACCTAAAACGTGAACTTCTTTCCAAACTGCCCGATGATGGGAAGTTCTTTTTCCTTGCCGTTTGCTGCATTGATTATGCCGATTACCATAAGCACGAACATTGCCAGGCCAAACAGCGGCAGGATGGTCCATCCAATAACAGGGATTATGCTCAGGACGATGTCCCCGCCCACCCATACTATGAGAAGGACGAGCCCCTGCTTTACATGGTATTTTACAAAGCTGTTCTTCTTCATCTTCTCGTCAGCTAAGAACCATATCAGTCCAATCAGCAGATATGCCAGGATTGCGCATACCTTCCCGTTTTCAACATCAGATTTTGCCATTTTTACACCTCACTTACCCCTGCCGGTCAAACCGGCTATACATATAGCCAGATGATAAGAACTTGTTATATTTAAATATAGCTATTTCTTGTGTACAATCAGCTTTTGCTGGGTCTTTACCCAGGCCGGTGAAGCCATAACTATGGGTTGCATTATTGTTTTACAATGTCAAGCTTAAGATGAAGCTCTTTTAGCTGTTCCTGGCTGATATCGCTTGGGCACCCGTCCATCAAAGAGGTAGCGGCCTTATTTTTTGGGAACGCGATCACGTCCCTTATCGATTCAAGGCCCAGCATTATGGAGATGAGCCTGTCAAGGCCGTAAGCGATGCCTCCGTGCGGCGGTGTCCCGTATTTCAGAGCCTCGATAAGGAAGCCGAACTTGTTCTCTGCCTCTTGGTCAGATATGGACAGGGCCTTAAACATCTTTTTCTGTACAATCGGGTCATGTATCCTGATGCTGCCTCCCCCTACTTCCACGCCGTTGAGAACAAGGTCGTATGCCTTGGCCCTTGCCTTTGAAGGGTCCTTGTCAAGCATGGGCAGGTCCTCGTCTTTCGGGCTTGTGAATGGATGGTGCATGGCAACATGCCTCTCCTGGTCTTCGTCGTACTCAAGCAGCGGGAAATCAGTGACCCAGACAAAATTGAAGCTGCCCTCCTTTATCAGGTTCAGTTTCCTGGCAAGCTCGTTTCGCAGGTGGCCAAGGGCAGTGTTGACGATGAAATGCTTATGGTCAGCAACAAATAGCAGGAGGTCTCCTTCCTGTGCCTTTGTCTTCTTTATAAGGCCCTCCTTGACATTGTCAGGGAAGAACTTCACTATCGAGCTCTCAAGCCCGTTGTTCATCTTCATCCATGCCAGGCCCTTTGCGCCGTGTACAGAGGCCAGGTGCGTCAGCTCTTCGATATCTTTCCTGGAGAATTTTGCGCAGCCCTTGGCATTCAGGCATTTTACAGTCCCGTTGCCTGCTATGACATCCTTAAAGACCTGGAACTGCGAATCCTTGACGATGTCTGATACATTAGCGAGCTCAAGCCCAAACCTGAGATCAGGCTTGTCAAGGCCATAACTGTCAACAGCCTCCTGGTATGTCAGCCTCTTGAAAGGGATCCTGAGCTCGATGCCCATCACTTTTTTCCAGAGGTATTTTATAAACTTTTCATTAATAGTGTAGATGTCCTCCTCATCGATGAACGACATCTCGATATCTATCTGGGTGAACTCCGGCTGGCGGTCAGCGCGCAGGTCCTCATCCCTGAAGCACTTTACGATCTGCATATAGCGGTCAAAGCCTGAGATCATCAGCAGCTGCTTGAACAGCTGGGGGCTCTGGGGCAGTGCATAGAACTTTCCAGGGTTGACCCTGCTCGGGATCAGGTAATCCCTTGCGCCCTCCGGGGTTGCCTTCGCAAGCATCGGGGTCTCGATGTCCAGGAAGCCCTCACTGTCGAAGAAGTCGCGCACAGCCTTGACGACCTTATGCCTGAAAAGGATGCTCTTCTGTGATTCCTCCTTCCTGAGGTCAAGGTACCTGTACTTTAGCTTGATATCCTCGTTCACATCGATCCTGCTGTCTATCTCGATTGGCGGGGTCTTTGCCCTGCTGAGGATATCGACCTTGCTGATGATTACCTCGATCGCTCCAGTTTTTAGTTTTGGATTTTCAAGCCCTTCGCCCCTGGGCCGGACCTTTCCCTTAACCGCGATAACATATTCCCTCCTCAGGTGTTCCGCAGTTTCATGCGAGCCTTTGTCCGTCTTCGGGTCAAACACCACCTGTGTCAGGCCATACCTGTCCCTGAGGTCGATAAATATCAGCCCGCCATGGTCCCTCCTGTTCTGCACCCAGCCGTTGAGGACAACTTCCTTTTTTATGTCCCCTTTCCTGAGCTCTCCGCAGTTATGGGTTCTTTTCATAAGCATGGGCAAAGAGGGTTAGTGTTTTGTATTTAAAGATTGTGAAAATATTAAGTCAAGTTTCCAAATTTGCTTTTTATCTAAAATATCAAAAAAATCCAGCCACCCAGGGCACGGACGGCAACGAACTTGTGTTCAGTTGCCTGCTTCGCTGACCATAACCCTACCCTTCGCCCAAATGGCTCAGGGTTAGGAACATGGTCAGCTACGCCCGGCCATGGCTGGATTTTTTTTGTGATCGCACTTTTTCCTTCAAGTGCAGGAAGCCAGCCCGGAGGGCTACTCAGGAAGAAATCTGTCAATCGAAAACTGACTACGTCAGTTTTCTCAGACCATAATTATCCCGCCTGATAAAAAACGGTGGGATAATTATATTTCATTGGCGCTGGTTCGGCAGGCGCCCTCAGTGCCGTGTTTAAGCCGAATTGCAGCCAGTGAATGAAAAGATTTCTCCTGCACCTTCAAGAAGTCAAAAGTGTTGTGTTTAAGCCGAATTGCAGCCAGTGAATGAAAAAATTTCAGGGCACAATAAAGAAAATGATAAATGAGGTTAGATACCAAACAGATACATAAAACCTTTGGCTGGACAGAAAAAATACAGAGACCACAGAGATCTCACTGCTCCGGCATTATGGAGCGTATCCAGGCGATCTCATAAGGTTTCAGCCTTAGTGAGAACTCGTTTATCTTTATATTCCTTGGCTGGAAGATCACCCTTTTCCTTGTGAGCAGGTTATACAGGGAGTTATTGTTCAGCCCGAGCTCCCGGCAGTTGACAGTGAAGTCCTGTTCGCTTTCAGATACATTTATCAGGACAAGGACCTTTTCCATCCTGTCTATTGAGGTGCGCATAAGCGAGAACACTGCATCATTCTGCATGATGATCTTCTGCTCAGCCCCCGGGTGGAATGCCTTGCAGTTCGATCGTGTACTAAGTAAGAAGCTCATACCATCAAAGACCTTCCTCATGCAGGTGTTTCTGCCCAGCTCCCTGCAAAGCTCCTCAACCTGGAAGTTTCTTCTGTTAATGTCCCTGTTCACCCTGGATTTTTCAACAGCTTCTGTGTCGTTGTTTGTCCCGAACAGGCAATGGTAATAAACACCGGGCAGTCCTTTCAGGCTCAGGGCGATGGCCCACGAGGCCAGGTATCTTCTTATCTTCAGGCTGTCCTTATCATCTGACCTGTCGTTGTTGACCGCGTTCCACCATGTTATGTTGAGCTCATATGGGGCTTTTTTGCCGTTGCCCAGCGCCTTGTACTGGACAAGGCTGCCGTGCTTCCTCGCCTGCCTGACAAGGAAATTCACTTCACGCAAGGGCAGTATCCTCTTTGCGGGCATGAGCCCGATGCCATCATGCGATGACAGGAAGTTGAAATAGGTGCAGTACTTGCTTACCCTCTCGAGCTTGTCAGCCCACTTGCTAATGTGCCTGGCGTTCTGCCTGTAGAAAGTGTACAGGACGAGCGGGGGCAGGGCGAAGTTGTATACTGCCTGCGCCTCGTTCCTGCCGTTGCCGAAATACCTGATATTGTGGGCATGCGAAACATTTGTCTCTGTTATTATCGAGACGCTAGGGGCGACAAGGTCAAGGATGTCCCTGAAGAGCTGTACCATGACATGTGTCTGCTTGAGGTTGGTGCAGCTCGTCCCAAGCTCTTTCCAGATGTAGTTGACAGCATCAAGCCTTATTATGGTCGCGCCGTTCGTTATATACCTGAAAAGGACATCGATCATCCTTAAGAGCACTCTCGGCTCCTTGTAATTGAGGTCGACCTGGTCAGGGCTGAAAGTTGTCCAGGCGTATATCTTTTCCTTCCTGTACACAAATTCGCTCAGGAGCGGGGATGTCCTGGGCCTGACGATCTTCTTCAGCTGCTCAGTGGGGATAGCATCTCTACTGTCGAACGTGATGAAATGGTCTTTATACAGGTCGCTTTTCCTTAAGAATCTTTTAAACCACAGCCCCCTGCGTGATACATGGTTTATGACAGCATCAAACATGAGCATGAAATCACCGCTGATTGCATTAATGTCGTCCCATGTGCCGAATGCATGGTCAACTTTCTTGTAGTTCATGACAGAGAACCCGCGGTCAGAGGATGACGGGTAAAATGGCAGGATGTGGATCGTGTTGAACGTGTTCTTCAGCCTCCTGCCTGCGAATTTCCCGAGAGCCTGCAGTGGTGGGGAATCGCTGGACTTGAATGAGTCTGGGTATGTGATAAGCACGGCATCTTTTTGCGTAAACCTGTCAAGGGGTTTGTAGTGTGCATCCCTGTACTTGAGCTTTGTGGGCTTTTTTTTGGTGAAATCCTGCATCTTTGCCTGGATCTTATCAAATGCCTCCCTGCCTTTCTCATCCCCATAAAGGTACCTGAGCTTGGTTTCGATGCTCTTTGATTTGTTATGGAATGTCAGGCGCAGGCGCTTTTTTGTGACCTTTTTTACAGGGACCGAAGGGAGCCTGAACCTGGAAACGATCCTGTACCATCGCTCAGCCTCTTTTGCAAAGATGTCGATCGGTTTCTTGATTATGTTGTTGACCATAGTGAAGCATTACATTTTTCCATGATATAAATATATTGCTTTTTTGGTGATGCCGCAGCAATGGCAAAATATATAATATAATCCCCAGCACCATGGCTAATGCTAAAGATCCAGGCAACAGACAAGAATACCTCTGCAAGAGCAGGCACGCTGAAAACTGCTCACGGCATGCTAAAAACACCATTCTTCATGCCTGTTGCCACAAAAGGCACTGTCAAGTTCATGGATTTTCAGGAGCTGGAAAAGACAGGGACAGAATGCATAATATCCAATTCCCTGCTGATGTACCTGAGACCGGGACTTGGCATAGTCAAAAAAGCCGGCGGCCTCCACAAGTTCTATGGCTGGAAAAAGGGGATCTTCACAGACAGCGGCGGCTTCCAGTCGCTTGACTGTTTCTTTATGCAGAAGGCGTCATACAAGGGCGCTTATTTCAGGTCACCATTTGACGGACAGACCCAGCTCGTCACGCCTGAGAAGGCCATGGATATCCAGCTAGGCCTCGGCTCTGATGTCGCCATGTGCCTCGATGATGTTCCCAAGTATGATGATTCTTTGCAGAAAGCAAGGTCAAAGACCCTAAGGACACATGGCTGGGCAAAGAGATGCAAGGAATACCATGACCAGCATAAGAAAAAGCAGATGCTCTTCGGCATTGCCCAGGGAGGGATGTTTAAGGACCTGAGGGAAAAGAGCATCAGTTTCATGAAATCGCTTGATTTTGACGGATATGCCCTTGGCGGTCTCGCGATAGGCGAGCCATTGAGCCGGATGCACAGCCTGATAAAGTCGTCCATCCCACATTTCCCGGAGGATAAGCCGAGGTATCTCATGGGCGTGGGCAGCCCTGATGACCTGCTTGAATGCATCAGCATGGGTGTAGACTGCTTCGACAGCACGTTCCCGACGCAGAACGCCAGGCACTCAACCCTGCTTACCTGGAAGGGCAGGCTGAGGATCGACAGGAAGGAGTATTCTGACGATTTCAGGCCTGTCGACAGCTCATGCGACTGCTATGTCTGCAGGAATTACTCAAGGGCCTATATCCAGCACCTTCTGAGGGCGAATGAGGCTGTCGGCAAGAAGCTTGCCACCTACCATAATGTCTATTTTGTCCAGGAGCTTATCAGGAAGAGCAGGGAAGCCATCCTCGAAAACAGGTTCGACAGCTTCAGGAAGAGGTTCGCAGGCATAAACAGAAAATAATTTAAACCGTGCTTGTTTGTTCTAATATCCACAATGCTTACCGAAGCCCTGCTTTTTTTAACCGGCCTGGTGCTCCTTGTGATGGGTGCTGACTATTTTGTAAAGGGCTCTGCGACCATCGCAAAAAAGCTGGGAATATCCGAGTTCATGATAGGCCTGACCCTTGTGGCGCTCGGCACGTCCATCCCTGAGCTTGCATCTTCTGTATATGCAGCATTAAGGAATGAGAGCGGCATAATAATCGGCGCAGTGGTAGGTTCAAACATTACGAATATCGCCCTCATAATAGGCATAGCTGCTGCAGTCAGCACCATAAAGACTGAGGAGAAGATGCTCAACAGGGACGGCTACATCATGCTCTTTTCAGCTATAGTCTTCTACCTGATGGTAATAGACGGCGTGCTTTCATGGTGGAACTCAGCCATACTCCTCGTTATCTATCTGGCCTATATAATATTCCTGTTCGAGACAAAGTCAAAGTCAGCGGAGGAACACCATTTTAACGCTTTCATAAGGTACTTCTTCAGGTTCAGGTATATAAGGACGATCCACCAGAGGATAATGCAGGAGATCGGCAGGAAAAAGGAGAAACGGTCGTTGAGGATACTCTCTATAGTCGAGAAGGACCTGCATAAGGATTTCCTTCTCGTGCTCATCAGCGGCATAGCTGTTGTCTTTGGAGCAAGGCTGTTTGTCAGCGAGGCAGTGTTTTTTGCTGAAACCTTTCTTGTTCCGAAAACAATCATCGGTGTAACCCTTGTCGCTTTCGGGACATCAGTGCCTGAGCTAAGCGTTTCTGTCGCAGCCGCAAAAAGAGGCTATGGATCTATAGCTGTCGGCAACATCATCGGTTCAAACATCGCAAATATCCTGCTGGTTGCTGGTGTCGCCGGGCTTATACATCCGCTCCAGGTGCTTCCCCTGAGCATATTCTTCACTATCCCTGTCATGCTTGGGATAAGCCTCCTGCTCCTTGTGTTCATCAAGAGCGAATGGCAGATACACAGGACAGAGGGCATGATATTTCTGGCATGCTACATTGCCTTCATCACAGTCATCTATCTAAGCTCCGGCCGGGTATGAAGAATCAAGCATCTCACTCAAGCAGCGAGCCCTCTCTCCTGAGAAGACCCCTAATTGCCTCTTCGAATTCCTTGATGTTGACGATGCAGCGGTTTATATGCTCCTTGGTTATTTCTCGCTGCTCATCTGTAATCTCTTTTAATGACAGTATCTCTACAGCCTTGTTGAGCCTGTTTATGTAGTTATGAAGATAGAGCTTTATCGCGTAAAGCGAGCTTTCGATGTAATTCTCTTCAGTCAGTTCAGAGTCCTTATGGCTGCTGAGAATCCTGAGTGTAGACTGTGTATCCCCCTTGTTGAGCGATTCAAGAGCATCATGGAGTGTCTTATGAAACAGTGCCATCTTTTATCAGCCTCCTTTTATCCTGATAATTTGTATATGGGGGTATTTATATTTTTTCCTATTTTAGGGCTTTATTCAAAAAACTGGTCAGCATCAATATGCGCAGGCCTTTCATAAATATCGTTCCGAGCTGATAGGGGGTTGCCCCGTCCGGGGATATCAGCTCTTCAAGATTAATGTGCAAGGCCGGAGCCGATGCTAACCCGAGCGTTAGCGAGTTTTCGAATAAAGCCTATTTTAAGCCCGAGAGAACCTTTACAATCTCATTGCCGAAGCCTGGTGCAGCCTTTGGGCCGTTGGCTGTGATTACCATCCCGTCTCTTACGACAGGCTCATCGACAAAAACAGCGCCCCCTGATTTCAGGGTTGCGACTGAATCATCGGTCTTGTACACTGTAGCCCTCTTCCCTTCAAGAAGCCCTGCCTTTGCAAGTATAGTAGGGGCGATGCATATCGCGCCAATGGGCCTGTCCATCCTGCGGAACTCCCCCAGAAGATCCATAAGCTCCCTGTTGCCCGCGAGTGCAGGAGCCCCTTTGCCGCCGACAAGGACGACCATCTCATAATCCCCGGCATCTGCGTCCTTGATTGCAATATCAGGATGGACTGTCATGCCAAGCGTGCCTTCTGCTATCTCAGTTGTTACAGATGTCACCTCAACCTTGTATCCGGCATCTTCAAGAGCACGTTTTGGCTCGGCAAATTCCTCGTCCCTGAAATCCTTCTGTGCTATGACAAACAAAACAGTCATATTATCCACCTCTCGTTTGACCTCTGTACAGGTATTATAGGTTCTGTGAAAATTATTTTCATCCAAGCTCAGATATCAGCCGGGCTAAAAACCTCGTGTTGTCGACAAGGCTTTTGATATTTACATACTCATCATCACTGTGCAGGTTCTTTCCGCCTGCTGCATGCCCAAGCCCAGGCACGCTCCTGAAGAGCAGGTACCTAAGGTCAGTGCCCCCTGACAAGAGCATGAACTCAGCCTTTTTTTTGTATACTTTTTTTATGCACCTGGAAAAGACCTTTGGGAAATATGAATTCTTATCCACCACCACAGGCCTGTCCTGGTTGGTTACCTTAACTATTATCCTGATTTTTTTGTTCTTTTTCCTGAACCTCTTGACGACATCCAGTATCTCGTTTTTTGCAGATGCAAGCGTCTCATCAGGCAGGACCCTCCTGTCGATGGAAAATGTGCAGCTGTCAGGGACAGTATTGCTCTTGCTCCCGCCTTTTAGGATCCCGCCCATGACAAATGTAGGGTGCCTCTGCCTCGGGTCGCTCATCTTATGCCTTGTCGTCCTTTTCTCGACCTTTTTCTTAAGTTTTTCCAGCTCGACTGCCAGCCTGGACATGTATTCGAATGCATTTATGCCGTTGAAGGAGTATGCAGCATGGCTCGATTTCCCAATCACCCTGATCATGAATGTCAGCATGCCCTTGTTGCCGTACGTGACATAATGTCCAGAGTGGCCCTCGTCAATAGCATAATCCGCCCTGACAAGGCCTTTGTCGACGATGTATTTAAATCCCAGCCTGCCGCCTGTCTCCTCATCAGGAGTGAACGATAGCTGGACATTGACATTCGGAACAGTGCCGAGCTTTTTCAGCACCATGACTGCGTAGATCGCTGAAGCGATATTGCCTTTCATGTCATAGCTGCCCCTGCCGTAGATCCTTCCAGCCTTTACAATCGGCCTGAACGGCTCTGTTTTCCAGAAGCTCGTTGCTGGGACAACATCATAATGCCCATGTATATGCAATGTTCTTTTTGCGCCGGTGTCCCATCCTGCTAGAAGGCTGATCCTCGGGTATTTCGGGTCTATGCCCAGTTTCATTAGCTCTTTGTCAGGGACCCTGCACCTTTTTGTCTTCAGGCCAAGGCTCCTGCATTCCTTCTCTAGAACATCCACAATCTTTTCATAATTTTCTCCCGGCGGATTCACTGTGGGTATGGATATCAGCCTGCTGGCAAGGCTTACAATGCCTTTTTCCATGCCCATAGCCGCCTTATCTATGTTCATCTTGTTATCTTCTTGAGCCCTTTCCACCATCTGTCAGGGTCAGATCTCTCTATCTGCTTCATCAGCTTCTTTGCCGAATCTGTCTTCATAAGGCCTCTTACATTATCGATGAAGTCCTGTGCCTCGCTATAGCCCTGCTTGATGTATTCCCTTGCCTGGAGCGAGTTCTCAAGAAGGTCAGCGTCCCTCGCGATGATGCCCTCTTTTGATGACTGCTCCTGGAATTCATTGAACATAGTTTTTAATTCACCAGAGAAGTTTTCCGGCAGGTCTTTGACCTGCTCGGCAAAAGCGGAATTTTCAGCAGGCTTTAGATCAATGTATCTCTGGCTGACCTTGTGCAGGTCACACAGCCGTGCTTCATGGAAGTCATTGAACAGGCACATGAGGACGACCTTCTTAACATCCGCATTCTCAAGCTTTCCGAGCACATACCCGACAACCGCTGCCCGGAAGGAGTGCTCTGCGACTGTCTCAGGGTCCTTTACGTTTATTACCCACCAGCCACTCCTCTTGACGCGCTTGAGCTGCCCGGCCTCGAAAAGGAAATCAGCCAGCTCTTTCATTTTTCCATTCCCCTGGTCTTTATGTCATAGACGATGTCTTCGATCTTCTTGAGGTTCCACTTGATCGCATCCGATTTCTTTCTCAGTTCACTGTTCCTGAGGTCAAGATGCAGGAACAGGCTGTATATCTCATCAACAGCATCCCTGATCACATAGACCTCCTTAAAGTCCTTTTTTATAACAGATGCCACTGCCCTCCTGCCGAGCTCACCTGTCAGGTCGCAGAGCCCAAGGAGGTAGTCGTTTAGCTCCACTCCCATGCCGGATGCAGAAGGGATCCTCTTTTTCGTGACAAACTCATGATAGCACTTTGCCTCGACAAACTCCTGGGTCGCGATGCCCAGTGCTCCTGTCAGGGAAGGCCCCTTGCCTGTTGTCTTTCTCAGTTCCCTTATCTGCTTTTCAAGCCTGTTTAAGATATCAGAAGCATCTTTAAGCTCATTCCTGTGGACAAGGTATATCGCCTGCTTTGAACTCCTGAGGATCTCTCTTGATTTCTTTATGATGATCTCCCTCTCATTCTCTGATCTGTCGATCTTCTTCTTTATCCGGGCAATATCGTTTGTGTCGATTATCATTGTTTTCATGGGACAGGATTGTTTTTATTTAAAATTATTGTTTCTTCAGGGTTCCTTCTAGAAGTAGGTCAGCATCAATATGCGCAGGCCTATCAAGAATACTCTTCCAAGCTGGCAGGGATGGAAAAATTTCAACGGCACGATCAAGAAAACAGTGTATTCTCATTCAAGTGCAGTTAGAAACAATTACCTGACAAAATCGAAACTTTTAAATACGATACAGCAAATAAAATGGCTTTATGGCAGATACGAGTATATTCAGGGGAGTTCTTGTTTTTTTTGATAAGCTGGGCATATATGATGTCGTGCTGCCGTTCCTGCTGACATTTTCAATATTTTTCGCTATCCTTGAGAAGACCAAGGTGTTCGGGACCGAAAAGACTATAGGGCCCGCCGGCGGAGAAGAGACGACCAAGAAGAACATAAATGCAATGGTCGCGTTCTGCGGGGCATTTTTCGTGATCGCGTCCTCAAAGATGGTGGCAGTGATCCACGAGTCGCTCCCGAACGTGATACTTCTCCTCTTAATTTCAGTAAGCTTCCTGCTCCTAATAGGCACTTTTTACAAGGACAAGGAGGACGTGTTCCTCGAAGGCAGATGGAGAACATTCATGATGGTCCTTATGTTTATTGGCGTGGTGCTCATCTTTGCCCATGCGATCCCTGCAAGCAACGGCGAGCCCTGGCTTGAGTACGCTTACAATTATGTCATAGACAATTATGACCAGACAGCAGTGAGCGCTGTAATACTCGCAATTGTTGTGATCGGGATCATGGTCTGGATAACCAAAGAGCCAAAAGCCAAGTCAGACAACAAATCAAAAACTTAATATATTAGCTTGTTTATTTTGTTACAAAGGAGGTTGAAAAATGGCGTATTCCAGTAATGCTTTTGTAGCGTTTTTTCAGGACATCGAGCGTAATTTCGGCATGATAGATGCCCTGTTGCCTTTTCTATTGATTTTCACTGTCATTTTCGCGGTTCTGCAGAAATCAAACATACTCGGCGAGGGAAAGAGGAACTTCAATGTTGTTGTTGCGACAGTCCTCAGCCTGATGGCTGTAATCCCTCATGTGCTCGGACGCTATCCTCCTAATAGGGATGTCATCGAGATCATGAACAATGCACTTCCCCAGGTCACGATTGTCGGTGTTGCGATAATCATGGCGCTTCTGCTCATAGGCATTCTTGGCGGAGAGGCAAAATGGATGGGCGGCAGCCTGTCAGGGGCTATTGCTCTGTTCGCATTTGCCATAATTGTATATATATTCGGCGCTGCTGCCGACTGGTGGGAGAACTGGCCCCAGAAGTACGGATGGTGGGGAAGCGATACGAGTTCTATCATAATAATAATACTGGTTTTTGCCATAATAATCTGGTATATAACCAAGGAACCCAGCAAGGCTGACAAGGCAGGTGCATTCTCCAATGCGTTTGGCAAGCTGGGCGATATGTTCAAGAAATAAAAAATGGCTACGCCAACCATCAGTATAAGCCTTTTAGAGCACTTTTCGCCAATATTACTCTTCATCCTGGTATTTGCACTGCTCTACGGGATATTCCAGTGGGCAAAGATACTTGGCGAAAACAAGGCGTTGCATTCGATAATCGCGTTTCTCGTGGCAATATTCGTGACAGTCTTCTCCCAGGGCGCCAGGGATATGATCGAGTTTATCATCCCCTGGTTCACGATGCTGGCCATACTGATAGTGTTCTCGATAATGCTGTACAAGATATTCGGTGTTTCAGACAGTGATATGAGGAAAGTGATCGCACGGCCCCAGATGTACTGGACATTATTTATCATCATCATCATCATTGTCCTGGGCGCACTCTCCCATGCCTTTGGCCAGACACAGCTCCAGATCACGACAAACACTTCCGGGACATCAACGCAGGGAAGCAGCAGCACAGGGATCATCAATGCCGGCAACCCCGGGACATCGGACACGACATCAGGCAGCTTCAACCAGAATCTCGGCGCCACATTCTACAACCCGAAGATCATCGGAACTTTGTTCCTTCTTCTAGTCGGCGCACTTGCAGTCGCCTTTCTTTCCAGGCCTGTCACCAGGACATGATTTAGGGCACCTTTAAACTATAAAGTAGTTACAAGAGAAAATTTTATAAGCTTTGGTTTCATCCCCTTTTGATATGGACAGAAAAATTGCTGAAACACTTGTTGTCGAATTAGGCAGTCACGGAAGCCTTATTGTTCCGGATAAGGAATTGTTCTTAAATGAATTGGTTTCAACAGATGTTCCTGAATCACCAGAATTTTACCAAAAGCTGCCTGGCAAACAACAACAGGTAGTAGAGAGTGATCGTTATCATTATCTTTCATTAAGAAAGGTTATAAGAAACAGAAATGCAAGGGCTTATCAACTATCCGGATTGAGAAAATTATATGAGACTATCGCATCTGCAGTTGGAGTAAGTTCAACAGATCCCTTAGACAGAAATTTGAGAGCAGACAGCACTTTGATAGAGATTATGGCAAGCTGCAGTGAGCCATTTTCGTTGCTGGGAGAATTTCAATCACATGATTATGATTATGCTGGTGAGACATTACGCATGAGAACCAGACCAGTTTTGGTGATTCCTGGTGTAAAATATATGAAACACATCTATAGTTGGGAAGAAGCGAATTCAACTTTTGAAAAAGAATATAAATTATTGGGGATTCTTCCATGGCAAAAAAAAATTAATCCACAAGAATATTATTCTAATTAATTATTTCTATCCACCTCGAGTCAACAATTACAATTAATACCTTATAAATATAAGAATTAGCCACCACAACTATTTCTTCTTGCCCTTCATGTCTTTTGCCAGTCTTTCCAGGGTATGGACATTCTCAGTAAGGCGGGGCAGAACTTTCTGGAACACGCCCTCCATTGCCTTTATCTCGCTTCCTATGTTGCTCAGGTTCTGGTCATATTCGCCGACCTTTCCCAGTACACCCTTTGTCAGGCTGTCAAAGCTCTGCTTCAGGTCTGCAATCTCCTGCTCGATCTTAGTCATCTTGCTCTCAGTCCTGTCTTTCCAGTCGATTATCTTGTTTATGCTCTTTACGATCTCGTTCCATTTCTCATCGATTATTGCCTCTGCAATCTCTTCTATCCTGTCCATGGATGAAGGGTCGATGCTTCCTGGCTGGTCCATGCTCGGTGCCATGTCCATCGGCGGGAGGCCCTGTTGTTGCATATTCGGCGACCTTAGTTCAGGGGCCGGGAACTGTGAATCCTGTGAAGGAAACTGCATCGGGTTCTGCAGGTCATCCGGGCTGAAGTCGTTGCCCGATGGTGCAGTCTCAACCCCTCTCTTGATATCCGCCTGGTTTAGTGCATCGAATATCAGGTTTGAGTCATACCCTCCATTCTGCAGATTCTGGATTATCTGGTTATTAGAAAGCCCCTGTTGTCGCATAGCTATCACCCTGTCAGTGGGCGGCGTTGTAGGCTGTTGCGGGGGTGGCTTTGGTACGTCAGCGTCATCCTTCTTCCCAAAACCGAAAACTGCCATGCATATCAGCTCTTTTTATTGTTATATAAAATTTTCGATTATCTCCTGCTCTCGACATACTTTTCCATCTCTTCGCGGGTTACAAAATCCAGCGGCTCCCACAGCCTTATGTATTTTTCCAGGACAGCAACCTCCTCTTTTTTAACTGATTCTTTCAGCTCCTTGACAATCATCTGGATCTCGTCCTTTATGTTGCTTATGTCCTGCTTGATCTCCCCTATCTCCATGTTGGCGGTCTTGAGCTCTGTCATCAGCCGCTTGTTTATGTCCAGCATGTTTCGCTCATTGACCTGGATGTTTTTCCTGATGCTCGAATAGCGCTCTTCAAGGACGCGGATCCTCCTCTGGATGTCCTTGACCAACACAGAGAGTCCTGGATCTGCACTCTGCTGCTGGGCCCTTCCCTGATTCCCGCCAAAAAGCTCCACCATCTTTATAGCTCCATTTACCTTAAATACCTTAAATGACAGCTTGCTATTAAAACTTGTGTTAGCATATCAGAGTGGTTAAAAAAATACAAGGCGTTGCAAATATTTTGGTATTATTGGACAATCTTTGTGTTAAGTAAAGTCTCTAAATTTATTTTTCCATGAAAAAATCCAGCCAGCCATGGCTTCGACGGTCATTTTCCTTCGGAAAATGCCC
>CAZPXC010000025.1:0-22435 GCA_964590935.1 uncultured Methanosarcinales archaeon | reverse complement strand
ATCAAGGATTATTCGCTTTATAAGCTTCTAAATAAAACATGGGGAGATGAAGATGCCTGGAAGACCATGTTTACAGAAGAAGAGAAGCAGGAGATTATCGCCGGTGTCAAGGATAAAAACAAACGGGAGACATATGGAGCATATTTTAAGAATTTCGACAAAGGCACTGTCGGAACAGTCATGTATGACATAAAAAACAACCCAGGTATGTTTACATGGTCAGCGAAAAGAGTGATTGAAAATGCTATGAAACGGGCAAAAAAGGGAAATTCAAGGTGGAACGATTTATCTAAAGTTTATGATAGACTGAATGCGCCTGAATTAATAAATTTCTATGCAAACAATTTCATTACTTACGTATATGGTGATAACTTAAGACCACCAAATACTGTTTTTAGTAAGCGGATAGGTGATTGTGATGATGTTGCATATTTCTCAATCATTGCTCTGGGTAGAGCAGGGTATAAAACGTTTGCCCGCTTTGTGCCGGTACCGGCGGGAATAGGACATATTGGTTCTGGTGTGATAACTAAGGATGGATATTTGTTAGTTGCTGATTTTCGACCCTATGGGAATAATATGTCAGGTCCTTATCATGACCTAAAGAGTGTAGGTTTGGCATTGTCAAATGGAAAATCTACTGGAAGAATCCATATTTGGCATTTCTAATGTAATCTTCGTTCTATCGCTTATCAAACAAATTAGCACATTTGAAAGTATTGTGCTAAATTTTGGTTGGTCAAATAATGTGTTAACAGACATAACTAAAAAAAGGTACAATAAAATGAGCGGCCCGTATACAAATGTGGGGCAGATTGATAATGTTTTATCTTCCGGACGCAAGATCAGACAGGCACTTCCGTATTATTATTTCAAAGCAGGTCAATAAATATAATCATATTTTACAATTCATTTTTCATATTTTTCTTCAGAACTGGAAATAACTGAAACATATTACTTATTTTATCCACTTATACGTCTCTTCAAACAATTCCTGTTCAGTTCCCTCTTCACAAAAACGATGTGTGGCTCCCTGGACAATAGCGATTTTATTTTCCACCCTGAGCTTTTCCAAAAACGGCTTCCATTGGCCATATTTTCCGCTGCCACCTGCAAAGATGAATTTACAGGGTACTGTAAGCCTGTCAACAAGGTCATTTAGGTCTGAATCTTTCCATTCCTCTATCATCTGCTTCCCTAGCAGTATGTCCTTGCCCCAGTGAAGGATGTATTTGTCCAGTCCAGCATTAAAAGAGGCGTTTTTCTCTTTGATATCTTTGAAGCCGGTTGTCGGGTCCCAGAGAACGATCTTTGATATGCCTGAGAGGTCAGCATTAAGGATTGCCAAAGCGCCCAGACTGTGCCCGATGAGGATGATCTTTCTGAATTTTCCCCTGAAATGTTTTATGATGAGCTCCAGGTCTTCTGCATGCATTGTGATCGTACTCTCGCTAAGTGACCTCGCCTTGGGTTTCCTGCAATAAAAATCAAACCTGAAAACACCGAATCCCTTCTTATTGAAAAACGGAACAGCATTAAAGTAATGATGCTCGTGTTGATTTCCTGATAATCCGTGGACAAAGATGATTAAAGTCCCATCATTCCCTGGCAATGCATTCAATGTTCCATAGATTATGTGATTGTCCTCTGTATTTATCTGGATTTTCTGCTCCATCATGCACATTAACCTAAATTTCTTTAAATAATTTGCTTTATGTGTTCTTCCTTCCTGTGCAAACAGCAGGCCCGCAGGGCTGCTCAGGATGAAATTTTTCATTGGCGCTGGGCCCGCAGGCACCCACAGTGCCGTGTTTAAGCGGGCTTGCCGCCAGTGAATGAAAAAATTTCAATTGCACCTTAAAGAAAAAACCGAAAATTAAAACTACCATCAATTAACCATAATATTTTTATACTATCACTGTTATTTATCATTGATATGGAAGAACAACCGATAAAACAGCAGCCATCCCAAGGGCCGGCTGAAGAGCCGGCTGAAGAGAGGCAAAAGCCCGAAGTGCAGGAAAACGAGAGCAAATATGTCAAATACATCTGTGCCAAGTGCAACTACAAGTTTTCCAGGCGCAGGACGAGCTCAGCTTCGCTCAGGTGCCCGTATTGCGGAAGCAAGAACGTCAGTGAGGACACTTTCAACCTGAACCGGCTGATCGATGAGTCATGAATTCTAAGACCAAGTATGTTATCGCCCATCTGGAGCCGAGGCTGTGGAAGTGGTGCCAGATAGAGTATTCGCATATATCGAAGATAGCGGGCAAAGAAAACGTTATCTTCACCAATATCAAAGAGCGCGATATAAAAAAGCTAAATGGCTTGGGCACGGTCTACACAAAAAGCCTGGAGCAGCTAGGCCTGAAGAATATCTGTGTCCTTGACCCTCTTGCCAAAAAGACGCTGAGCAAAGATGATTCTTTTGATTACCTTGTCTTCGGCGGCATCCTCGGGGATGAGCCGATGCAGGGCAGGACAGAAAAGGAACTCAGCAGCAGGATGAGTGCACAGACAAGGAATCTCGGCAAAGAGCAGATGCCGACCGATACTGCTGTGTATGTTGCAAAACATATCGTGGATGGAGGCTCTCTTTCAGACCTGAAGTTCCAGGATGAGATTGAGATACAAATAAAAGAGGGAGAATCGATTGTCCTTCCGTTCAGGTATGTGCTGAGGGGCAGGAAACCATTGTTGCCTGATGGCCTGCCAGAGTTTCTGAAGAAGAGGAGGAGTTTCTGACAGGCCAAAAGATTATGCGTTCATTCATACCTCAATGCATCCACCGGCTTGAGTTTCGAGGCCTGGTACGCAGGGACGAACCCGGCGATTATTCCTATGCCGACAGAAACTGTCAATGAGATTATTATTGATTCCAGGGAGACGAATGTACCGGAACGGAACATTCCCACATCTCCCATGAGCGCAGGCAGTATCCCTGAGAGCAGTATCCCGAAGATTATCCCTATGAATCCGCCCACGAGGCCGATAAGGGCTGCATTGAACAGGAATATGGCCATGATGTCCTTGTTTCTTGCGCCTATCGCCTTCATTATGCCTATCTCCTTTGTTTTTTCAAGGACTGATGTGAACATGGTGTTTGCCACCCCAACAGCGCCCACGATGAGCGAGACAGCTGCGATTGCAAGAAGGAACGTGTTCATAGATGACATCATCTCTGACCTTGTCTCCTGCATCTGCTTGCTCGATGTGAGCGAGAAGTTGTACGGCACCATTGCATTCGAAGATGGGCTGTCAGTCTCCTTGTTTTGCAGTCGGCACACTTCATGCCCTTTGAGGTAAAGGCGCTCTTCGAGCTGCTCTCTATAGCGGTGTTTGTCGCCATATACCTCAAAGTCGCCAAGTGGACAAAATGACAAGAAAAAGAGATCGTCTTGAGGTAATATTTGACTTTCTGCAGATAATCCAGGATAACCATAACTCGATAAAACGCACCCCCCTTCTGAGGAAGACTAACCTCTCAAGCCAGAGCTTTGCAGAATACTACGATGAACTGCTGCAGAAGAGATTTATCAGGGAGGTCCATGACCATAAGGGGAAAAAGACGATTTCTCTCACAGACAAGGGCTTCATGTACCTGAGCAAGTACAGGCTGATCATCGGCTTTATAGGCGAATTTGAGCTATAGAACTCCATACGGTCTGTTTTTGTTATTTTTTCTTCTTATTATTTTTCAGCATCTGCCTGAGATTTGGCCAGTGTTTTTCTGCAACAATGTAGCCCGGGCACCTGGGTGAGCCGCAGCTGCACCTGTGCTCCTCAAAGTCCTCAAGGTCATAACCATAATTGTATGTGATCTCAGTGCCTTTTTTTATGTTCTTTATGGCAATTATCCATATATGGTCGTCTATTATCTCAGTTTCGCAGTTCGGGTCGCAGGAATGGTTTATGAGCCGTGCTGTATTATCAGGCACATTGCCGTCGATGTCATATCTTTTATTCAGCTCAAAGATGTAGACAGCGCCATTTTTACTGTTTTTCTTTGCCTTTTCAATAGTACGGGTCACTCTTGTCTCAGCCTCACTCTTGCTTATCCTTTCACCGATGTATTCGATGACCCTTGTGCCTTTTTTTATGTCGCGCCTGGCAAAGACCCCGTTATTGTGTATCCCGGATTTCCTGACCTCGATCAGACTCTTCATGGGCGCCTGTTTTATATAGCTCATTTTTATATTTTTTGTTATGTTTGATTTTTTCTTAATTGTGCAACTGAAATTTTTTCATTCACCGGCTGCAAGCCCGCTTCAACACGGCACTGTTGGTGCCTGCGGGCTTGCGCCAATGAAAAAATTTCAACTTGAGTCGCCCTTCGGGCTGGCTTGCAGCACTCGAAGAAAGATGCGCAATTACAGAAAAAATCCATCCACGGCTGGGCGTAACTGACCATGTCCCTAAACTTTACAATAATTGAAAAATGCCTGCTTTAGCAGGCATTTTTTGATTTTGTAAGTCTGAAAATCCCGATGAAGTCGGGATTTTCTTTACGAAGTTTAGGGTTATGGTCAGCGAAGCAGGCCGCTGAACCGCAAGTTCGCGGCCGTCCGTGCCTTGGGTGGATGGATTTTTTCGATAAGGATTTATTTACTTTACATATTACAAACCTAGAATAAGCATTATAATGATTAGAAATAGGGTATAAAACTATTCCTCTGGCTCCTCTTCTGATTC
Source organism: uncultured Methanosarcinales archaeon (assembly GCA_964590935.1). GTDB lineage: Archaea > Nanobdellota > Nanobdellia > Woesearchaeales > DSVV01 > CAYXZQ01. The sequence continues at coordinate 17,743 of CAZPXC010000025.1, read as the reverse complement.
CTCTTCATCAGACTCATAGCCGGCCATGAAGCCCTCTTCCTCTGCAGAGATCTCATCATTCTCTACCATCTCGTCCCTTGCCTTCTTCTTGTAGACGTTCTCCTCTTTCATGTCAGCTTCATATTCTTCTGTGTCTTTTTCAGCCATGATATAAATTAATCAACAGGAATTTATAAACCTTTTGTTTTTTAAAGAATAAAACCGGCAATACCGGGCAAAATCGAATATGGATTTTAAGAGAGCCGTTAATATCGCCCTCTCCAGCAATAAATTTAAATAGTGATGTAGTTTCTTTATAGTGATGACTTCAGACAATCTAAGTGCAGTTGTTCTTGCAGGCGGAGTCAAGCGCTTTTCGCTCAGGGAATTCTACCACCAGCTGGAGGATATATGGAGCTACCATGAATGGTACTTCAGGCGGGGATTCAAGGCATTGAAAAGGATAAAGCTGAAAGGGATGCAAAAGCCCCGGCCCATGGTCGAATACATCATGGGCACCCTTGACAGGATAGAAAGCATAGATGATATTGTCGTAGTAGGGCCTGAAAAAGAGATGAGGGAGAAGCTGGACCCTAATCTACTTGAAAGTTCAGGTAAAATAAGGCTTATGCAGCAGAGGGGCAGTTATGGGGACAATGTGATGGCAGGATATGAGGCAAGCTCGAGGGATTATGTCCTTTTCCTGACAGCTGATTCCCCCACCACAAAGGAAGAGGCAATCTCTGAGTTCATAAGCATATGCAGAAAGCTGGAGAACAGGTATGATACTGTATATCCTATAGTCAAGGAATCCCTGTTGATGAAATACTTCAAGCACTTTCCAAGACCCTGTTTTCGGATGAAGCCTGACTCGATCATTCCGCATGATTATCTTATCAGTACAGATTTCAGGGATGATGGCAGGGTGGGGTTCAGGATAACAAGCATGACATATGCAAATCTTCAACACGCATCTGCCGAATTGGTAAATGAGGCATACAATGTCAGGAAGTTCTATCGGAGAAGCTCAAGAAAGACCCTCAGGAAGTTACTTGGTGATGATATCATCAAGAGGTACAGGAATGGATTTTTGATGTCAGAGCTTGAACAGATGTATCTTGATTTTACAGGGCTTAGCCTCAAGTTTGTCGGCCTCAACAGCGCAGGCGCATCATTGGATATCGACAGCACCCGGGATAAGAAGAGTATCAATAATTTATCTATATATTAATATACTAAAAACAATACTAATATAATAAAATAGAAATCTTTATATATAAGTTGTGTTATTAGGAATGGCATGGTAATACTTTTTGACCAGTTCAATATGCCGGATGACATCTTTGAGGTCATCTTTGCGACAAAACAGCAGGTCATAGTAGGAAGGCTCTTGGTGGACAAGATAAAGGAAAACCAGGGGATGATGGGCAAGACAGAGATGTCTATGTTCGCCACGATGCTCCATGAGGGCAACCTGGTGGCTGAGCTTAATGAGCCGCCCTATAAGGACAAGAAGGTGAAGCTCTCATACAACAAGAGGCAGTTCTATGACCGCATCCTTACCCCTATGAAAGGCATGGGGCTCATAGATTATGACCTGTATAAAAAGCAATACAAGCTGTCAGACAAGTTCAACAAGGCCATGATAAAGCTCGGCCTTATGTGGCTACAGGAACTCAGGAGGCCCCCGCAGTTCATAAAGACACGCTCATAGGCTCTCTATCAACTGATTCTAAAACCCCACCCGCCTTGATAGGGAGCCTTCATTTTTCTTATCATCAGAAAAAAAATTAACCAGTTCTTTTAAGGCTTTGGAAACAGCCTTATATTCTCCTGCAGGGCCTTTATTGCAGGCAGCTCCTTTCCCTCGAGAAGCTCAAGGGATGCGCCGCCTCCTGTTGATACATGGCTTACCTTTTTCTGGAGATTGAGCTTTTTCAGGGCAGCTGCAGAATCGCCGCCGCCGATGATTACTGTGGCATCAAGCCCGGCAAGATATCTTGCGAAATCATTTGTTGCCTTTGCAAAGTCCTCGATCTCAAACATGCCCAGAGGACCGTTCCATACGACAGTCTTGGCATTTCTTGTAATGTCTTTGAACTGCTGGACAGAGCCAGGGCCCAGGTCAAGGCCGTACCATCCGTCTGGGATGCTCTTTATGTCAACAACCCTTGAGTCAGCGCCATGCTCTTTCCTGTCGGCAACAATGACATCGACAGGCAGGACAAGCTTCTCATTGTTGAGTATCAGCCTTGCCAGCTCAAGCTTGTCAGGCTCAAAAAGGCTGCTACCTATCCCGTAGCCCTCTGCCTTAAAGAACGTGAATATCATAGCGCCGCCGAGAAGCAGGTAATCGACCTTCCTGAGCAGGTGGTTGATGACACCAATCTTGTCTGATATCTTTGCCCCGCCGATGATGGCTACAAAAGGCCGGGCTGGGTTCTCAAGCGCCTTTTTCATGTACTTAAGCTCTTTTTCAAGCAGCAGGCCGGCGCATGCAGGCAAAAACCTGGCAATGGCCTCGACCGAAGCATGGGCCCTGTGGCATGTGCCGAACGCGTCATTTACATATATGTCGCCGTAGCTTGCCAGTTTTTTGGCAAAAAACTCGTAGTTCTCCTCCTCCTCAGAATGGAATCTAAGGTTCTCCAGCATTACGATCCTTGCCTGCGGTATCTCTATGCCTATGCAGTCATCCAGCTTTGTCACATACTGGCCCAGGAGCAGCGATAATCTTTTTGCAACAGGGTCAAGCCTGAGCTTCTGCACCACCTTGCCCTTTGGCCTTCCGAGGTGCGACATTATGATAAGCTGCCTTGCCTGCCTGGACAGGATCTCCTTTATCGTGGGCAACGCCTGGACAATCCTGTTGTCATCTGTTATCCCTCCCTTGTCATCGAGGGGGACATTGAAGTCTGCCCTTAGGATCACCCTTTTGTCCCTTACATCCATATCAGACAGTGTCCTGTATTGCATCTTTGCTCTGCGATACAAGCTTATTTTTAAATTTTATTAAATCCACTATAATTGTCCTCTTTATAGCACTGCAGGGCTTTAAGGCCTTAATAAACGAAAGGTTTATATTGTTCAAGTATACTGATATACAGTGATGACATTATATAGTGACCTTGTAAAGCAAAATCAGCTGACTAATGATCTGACTGCGATAAGCGCAAGTATCCAAGAAAGGCTCGCCAAGTATGCCTCATCGAACCCCGGCCTTTTATACTGTTGTGATGCAGAATATATAGGTGCACCATCAGATATCTTTCTTCACAGGCCCAGGAAGGCAGGGCAGAGGGTAGAATTTATCGACACGCTTGTATCTGATCTGGAGCACCAGAATGGCTCTGAAGTGTTTATTCCCGGATTGGTTCTTTTAGACACGAATTTTCTGTCCAGGACCTCAAATGGTATAGTGGTCATTGACCAGCATTATCTTACAAGGGAACAATATAAAAAGCTGGATATACCTGGCAGGCCAAAAGAATGCCTGGCCGGAAAATGCTATTCAATATTCTCAAAACAGGAAGACCTACCTGAAAAAGAGACGCTTGAGCATTATTTTGACACATACCCTATCGATGGTGACGTTGTCAGGGCATCCCTTGACTGTGCCGATATCCCTTGGGAAATTGTCCCACTACCCGTGAGTCCTTATGAAGGGATTGCCGAGTTTCTTGTTGTTGAGGAACTGCATGATTTTTACGCCCTGAGCAGGGGGATTAAAAGTGAAGACACACCCGACATGTTGTATGGCATCTATGGGCCAAAGCCCGGCTTTACATATATAGAAGATGGCTTTGTCCGCGAATTTCTTGAATTGGTGAAAGTCAGAACAGGGATAGGAGCCGAAGATACTGCTAACATTGTACATGGTATCTCTGGAGCAAAAGGCGGCTTTCCAGGTATGGGTGAGGGATTTGTCGAGGAACTTGCTGAACTGCTGAAAGTCGGAAAATGGATAGGGGCCAAAGATACTGCTAACATTGCATATGATACATATGGAGCAACAGCCGGCTTTCCAGATATAGGAGAGGAATTTGTCGAGGACCTTGCTGAACTGCTGAGAGCCTAGACAAGCAGCTTTATGACATCTATTATCCTGTTCGAGTATCCCCATTCGTTGTCATACCATCCTATGACACGCACGAAGTTGCCGTCTATGACATTCGTCAGGAGCGAGTCGAATATGCACGAATGCGGGTTATGGATTATGTCTGAGGATACTATAGGGTCCTGCGTGTATTCTATTATGCCCTTGAGGTGATGCTGCGAGACATCATGGAAAAGCTTGTTTATCTGCTCCTTTGTCGTCTCCCTGTTCAGGCTGCACACAAAATCGACGATGCTGCCGTCAGGGCTCGGGACTCGCATCGCTATGCCGTCCAGCTTGCCTTTCAACTCAGGGATGACCTCTGTCACTGCAATGGCCGCACCTGTGCTTGTGGGTATTATCGATACAGCAGCGCTCCTTGCCCTTCTCAGGTCCCTGTGCGGGGCATCCACGAGCTTCTGGTCTGCGGTATAAGAGTGCTCTGTGTTGAGGAACCCGTGGCTTATCCCGAAATTGTCATTAAGGACCTTGACCATGGGCGCGAGGCAGTTGGTAGTGCACGAGGCATTGCTTATGATGTTATGCTTTTTCTTGTCATAATTGTGCTCGTTGACCCCCTTGACGATTGTGATATCCGGCTCTTTTGCAGGAGCGGTTATGAGCACTTTTTTTGCGCCTGCAGCCAGGTGCTTAGAAGCGCCCTCCCTGTCCCTGAAAAATCCGGTGCTCTCTACGACAACATCAACCTTCAGGTCCTTCCATGGCAGGTTTGCAGGATCACGCTCGGCAAACACCTTTATCTCCTTTCCGTTTACGATCAGAGCATTATCATTGTAATCCACCTTTCCCTGGAACCTGCCGTGCACAGAATCATATTTCAGGAGATGCGCAAGCGTCTTTGTGTCTGTGAGGTCATTGAAAGCGACCCATTTTATCCTCCAGTCCCTGTGTCCTGCCTGGAACACCTGCCGTCCTATCCTGCCGAAACCGTTTATCGCGACTCTGACCATAAGTATCACCCCTTTTGCATGACAGGGCAGGGGTATTTAAATATCTTTGTTACCCTTTGCGGATGGTGCCTGCCTTGCCTGCATATCATAGAAAATTTCCAGGATCCTTTGGGGTGTTCTTGCCCTCATCATAAGATTTCTCTTCTTTGGCCCGAGCCTGGCGCGCCTTGCAGACCAGACCGCATGTGTCTTTAGCTCATTGAAAGACTTGTTGTGGTCAAACCTTGAATAATAATCAAAGAATTTCCTGAATATCTCAGCAGGCGCCGGAGCATCTTTATTCTGGCACCTTGCAAAGATCCCTGGGTCGCCCATAGCTCTTCTCCCTATCATCACTATGTCGCATCCTGTCCTCTTGAACATCTCCTCTGCATCAGCACTGCTTCTCACATCGCCGTTGCCGATGACAGGGATGGACAGCTTCTGTTTTATGTGCTTTATTATCTCCCAGTTGGCCTTCCCTGCAAATTTCTGCACAGCCACGCGCCCATGCACAGCCACAGCGCTTATCCCCATCTCTTCCAGCTCCTGGGCGACCCTGACACCGTTTATCGACTGCGGGTCATAGCCTATTCTTATCTTTGCTGTTATGGGCACACTGCATTTCTTTACAAGCGGCATGACAATATCCTTGATCTTTTCAGGATGCTTTGTAAAATACGCCCCTGAGCCGGACCTTATGATGGCAGGGTCAGAGCAGCCAAGGTTGATGTCGATGATGTCAGCCTTTTTCTCCACAGCGAGCGCAGCTTTTAGCATGTTCTCAGGCCTGCTGCCGATGAGCTGGATCGCGACAGGCCTTTCCCTGTCATCAATATTTAGGAATTTCAGTAGTGCTTCTATCCCCTCATTTTCGAGCTTGTGGACCATAAAATCACAGTGGTACATCTGGGTATAGATCAGTCCTGCGCCGTATTCCCTGCAAAGGAGCCTGAACCCTGCGCAGTTTACACCTGCCATAGGCGCAAGTGCAAACGGCTTTCCTATACCCACTTTTCCTATCCTTATTACCATTGTTAGGCCAGGAAAACAGGCATTATATAAAAATTTATAAAGAAACCTGCATTTTTTCGCCTGATAATGGACTCGCGCTTGCAAAAAATATTCAGTGCAGATAAGGACCCTTTTACAGATATAATCGGCCAGGAGGCTGCAAAGAGGCAGCTGAGGTCTGCGCTGCTCATGGACCGGAACATCGTGATATTCGGACCTCCGGGCATAGGCAAGACTACTCTTGCCAAGAACATCGCGAAACTGCTGCCGACAATAACTGTTAATGACTGTGATTTCAACTGCATTCCCTCTAAACCGGTATGCCCCTCGTGCAGGAAACCCGGGAAGAAAAAGACCAGGAAGATAGGCGGGGAGCAGCGCTTTGTCAGGGTGCAGGGCAGTCCTGACCTGACTGCTGAGGACCTTCTCGGCGATATTGATCCGCTCAAGGCCATGAAATACGGCTCGATGAGCATTGAGGCATTCAGCCCGGGCAAGATATTCAAGGCAAACAACGGCGTCCTGTTCTTCGATGAGCTGAACAGGTGCCCTGAAAAGCTCCAGAATGCACTGCTCCAGGTTCTTGAGGAGGGAAAGGCCACTATAGGCAGCTATGATGTAGACATCATGGCGGATTTCATCTTCATCGCGACAATGAATCCCAATGACATCAATACAGAAAAACTCTCTGACATGCTTCTTGACAGGTTTGATGTCGTATACATGTCGTATCCTGAGACAGCCGAGCTTGAGATGCAGGTCATCAGGAAGAATGCCGGGAGCATCGTAAAGGTGCCGGAGCATCTCCTGGCCCTGATCGTCAGGCTTATCAGGGAGCTGCGCCATGATGACAAGCTTGAGAAAGTGCCCAGTGTCAGGGCCAGCATCGGCCTTTATGAGAGATCACAGTCCAATGCCTATCTGATGGGCAGGAAGAGCGTCGAATTCGAGGATATAAGGGATGCGGTCGTGTCTGTCCTCGCTCACAGGATAAGGCTCAAGCCCAGTGTCAAGTACCTTGAGTCGCAGGACGATTATGTGAGAAAGGCATTCGAGAGGTTCATAGAGAACAACTACCCTGACATTGCCTCTGCCAAGATGGGTGGTGACGGGTAGCTCTTTTGAGCAGGGCAAAGACCTCGCAACAAAAGAAAATGACCTCATGGAGCTTGCAGCAGACTCCGGTCCTGATACCCTGAGCAGGGAGCTGCTCTATTCTGTTATCGAGCATGACAGCCAGGCTATCAGCGACGGGAAGCTGATAAGCGACGCGATCAATCATTCGATAAGCTCGTTTGTCCCTGACCTCATATTTGAGAATCTGGTAAAGAATTATTCTATGGCAAGGCATATATACGGCAAGAGCCTTCTAAGGCAGATAACAGGCTATGATGAAAGATATCTTGAGAATAACATAAGGATACCTGAGTTCAGGAGGGAGCTTATGGAAAGGATCAATGAGCGCATAACCGGGCTCAAGCAGGGAAAGCTTCTTGATAAGAGGCATGCACTTACTGACAAGGCGTTTGAGCTTGCGTGCGCTGTAATGTATGTCGAGGAGCTTGACAGGCTTCTGCCGAAGGGCGAGGATGGCGACCGGCTTCACAGGAAAGCCTCTGTTTACGGTGACAAATATGACGCGCGGGCATTTTCAAGAGATGACAGGTACAGGGACATAAGTGTCCAAAAGACAGTGAAGACCGCTGTCCGGAGAAAACACCATCAAGCTCTTAAGGATGATATCAGGGCATTCGAGCGCCGGGCAAGGGGGCAGGTAAGTATCATCTATGCGCTTGATGCCTCCGGGAGCATGAGGGGGAAGAAGATCGAGAACTGCAAAAAAGCTGGTATCGCCCTTGCCTATAAGGCGATTGAGGAGAATGATAAGGTTGGTTTGATAGTCTTCGGCAAGAATGTTGAAAATGCCATCAGGCCCAGCAGGAATTTCACAGAGCTGCTAAAGGCGATAGTGAGGATAAGGGCCTCATCAGAGACAGATATAGCAAATACGATAAGAAAGGCTGTGGACATGTTCACAGAGCAGGATTCTACAAAGCACCTTGTGCTGATAACAGATGCTATGCCCACAGCAGGAAAACACCCGGAAAAGGAGACCCTTAAAGCTGCATCGCTGGCAAAGGGCAGCGGCATGACTATATCGATCATAGGGATAGGGCTGAACAAGAAAGGCAGGGAGCTTGCCGAAAAGATTGCCGAGATAGGCGAGGGAAAACTTTATTATGTAAAGGATGCTGATGATGTTGACATGATAGTGCTCGAGGACTATTATTCGCTGGAGGAATGATGATATGAAGACACTCTTTATCGAGGCATATTACAACAAGAAGATAGCGCTGCCTTCGGATGTTGTAAGTAAATTGCCTGGGAAACTGGGGCTGTTTGCAAGTGTCCAGTTCGCCAGGTCGCTGGATGATATCAAACGCCAGCTGGAAAAAGAAGATAAGAAGGTCAGGCTGTTTAAGGCCGGGCATGCAAAACACCCCGGGCAGATACTGGGATGCAGCATAAGGAAATTCCCAGGTGTTGACGCTTATCTATATCTCGGCGACGGGCTGTTCCATCCTATCGCCCTTGCCCTGGGCAACAGCAGGCCTGTCTTCATCTACAACCCGTTCTCAGGGAAGCTTGAGCGCCTGAGCCAGGAAGCTGTGAGAAAATACCGCCAAAGGCAGAAAACTGCACTCAAAAAATTTTATATGTCTGAGAACATCGGCATCCTGGTCTCGGCAAAGCCCGGGCAGAACCGCCTGAAAGATGCACTAAGCCTGAAGAAGAGGCTGAAAAAGAACTGTTACATCCTGCTGTCAGATGATATTGACCTGCAGTCGCTGGAGAACTTCCCGTTTATCGACTGCTTTGTGAACACAGCCTGCCCCAGGATCGGCTATGATGATTACAGTGAGCCAGGCAAGCCGGTCATCAACATTGAAGAGCTGTGAGGCTGCAACAGCGTTTCCTGGGCCGGATTTAAGCGAGAGATTTAAATATGAGTCATCATTTGAGTATAGTATGAAGAAAGACGATTTGTTATATATCCATAAAGGCCAGGGGGTCAGGCTAAACCAGTATGGTCATCTTCTGGGATATCTGGGAATAGAGAAAGGATTTCTGAAGGTTCATTACTCAAAATCTGGAGGAGATTGCGATATTCTCATACCAATGGAAAATATCAGGGAGGATAGTCCAATATCAATAATGAAGCAGCATTACTATGTTGATAAGGTTTCACCGGATGAATTAATATTAAGACGTGCATCCAGACGGGAGATTAGATAGGCATGTGCTCATTTTCTCAGCGGCAGCGTGAAGATGAAACTGCTGCCCTTGCCCATTACTGATTCGACCCTGATTGTACCCTTGTGCGCATCTATTATGTGCTTGCATATCACCAGCCCAAGACCTGTGCCGCCATGCTCCCGTGTCATGGAGCTGTCTACCTGGTAGAACTTGTTGAAAAGCTTAGGTATCTTTGACTCAGGGATTCCTTCACCGGTATCTTTCACAGTAACCTCTACATCATGCCCCTTCTTTTTTATTATTATGTCAATCCTGCCATTCTCCGGCGTGAATTTCAGCGCATTGTTGAGAAGGTTTATCAGCACCTGCTTTACAAGGTCCCTGCTCGCCTTGAACTGAGGCATGTTAGATGGCACTTTAAGCTTTAGGTTGATCTTTTTCTCGTCGGCGTTATGCCTCAGGGTGCTTACGACACCCTCGGCGATCTCCCTTATGTTTATCATCTCCAGCTTGTATTTTATCTTTCCTGACTCAAGTCTTGACAGGTCAAGGACGTCATTGATGAGGCGGGTAAGCCTCTCACTTTCTTCGGCTACGATCTTGAGGCCCTGCGACTGCTTATCATTTATCGGCCCGAGCTTTCCCGTGTGCATCAGCTTTGTGTACCCTGTGATGCTCGTAAGCGGTGTCCTTAATTCGTGGCTCACATTACTCACAAAATCCGATTTGAGCGAGTCTATCTTCTTGAGTTCGATGTTCTTTTCCCTTAGTTCCTTTGTTGCAAGCTCTATCTCATGCTTGAGCCTCTTGTTGAAGTTCTCAATCTTGTCATACAGCTTGGCGTTCTCGATGGCTATTGCAATCTGGTTGGTAAGGAGGTTGAGCGATTTCCTGAATCTCCTGAAGTTGTTAAGCCGCTTGCTCGCTAGGTTGAGCACGCCCAGGACCTCGCTTTGCATTATGAGCGGGATGGCAGCCTCTGACCTTATCTCAGGCGAGAATTCGACATAGCGGCTGTCCTTTGAGACGTCCCCCACAATCAGGGGTTTTCTGTACTTTGCCACCCAGCCTGAGATGCCCTCCCCTATTTTCAGTTTTTTTCTTTTCCTGAGGTCCTGTAATTGGCCCCTGGAAAGCTTGACATCAAGATACTCGTCTTCAATGAGCATTAAAAACCCAAATTCAGCCCTGGTAAATTCGACAGTCTTGTCGAGTATGAGTGAAAGCAGCCTGTCCTGGTCAAGGGTCGAGTTGATCGCCTGGCTTATCTCAAGCAGGGTGGAAAGGTTGTCCTTGTCATCCTTGATGCGCTCATAGAGCTTCGAGTTTTCGATCATTATCGCTGCCTGGTTGCTCAGGCTTGCCAGCAGGCTGAGCTCTTCGCTGCTGTATTCCCTCTTTTTCTTGGTAAAGATATTGATGACCCCGATAGGGACATTCTCAAGCGCAAGCGGCAAGCAGAGCATGGAAACAAGACCGGTATTTTTTGCATATTTTCTGGGGACGACACCTGGCTCTTTTTGTATGTTAGGGATGTAATGATATGCCAGGTCCTTGATGACCTTGCCGCACACAGAATTCTCGACCTCGAGGAGCGTATCCTTCGGAAACTCGCCCCTGATGTCATAGATTGTTTTCGGAAGGAGCTTTTTCCCTTCATCATCCAGCAGCAGTACAGAGCATACGTCAGCCCTGAGCAGCTTTACAATCTTGATAACAATCAGGTTGAGTATCTTTTCAAGGTCAATTGTCCCGCTGAGTGCGCTTGACACGTCATACATCGCAGTCAGGGTCCTGAGCTTTTTCAGGTTCTCCTCATACAGCATCGCGCTCTCGACAGCTGCCGCTATCTGATTGGCAAATGTCATAAGAAGGTTTAGCTCATCCTTTTTGATAGCTATTCCCGAATACTTGTTGTCTACGCTGATGATACCGATTATCTTGTCCCTGCTGATCAAGGGAAGGCTTGCGGATTCCTCTACATCATATTTTTCAAGGACGTCTGTATATTTCCCGTGCAGCTCCTTTAGGATCACCGGCACCTTTTTCTTTATTGCCTCATAAGCCTTTGGATAATCCCTGTTTACCTCAAGCACGACGCCATGGAACCTCTCCCTGCTTAGGTGGCTTGCTCTCACACCTACGAGAAGGCGGTCCTTCATAAGATATATCCTTACCCTGTCATAGCCTATCGACCTGAACGCCTGGATCGCGACCTTTAGGATCTCGTCCACATCCATCGTAAGCTGGAGCATTGTTGATGTCCGGAAAAGTGTAAGAAGGTTCAGGTTCATCCCCTTTATCTCTTCTTCGTATCTTTTCTTTTTGGTTATGTTCTCGACTATCGCCTGGACACCGATAATACTGCCGCCTTTCTCCCGCTGGGGCCTCAGGTTATACCTGAGGTATGACTCTTTTCCGTCTCTTGAGAGATATTTACGCTCTGAAACCATGCTCTTTCCGGACCTCAGGCACTCTGACAGGCCATTAGAGATGCCTGCCCTCAACATGAGGGGGTATTTCAGAGCGTTTATCCTGCGTTTCGTATTTATCTCATCTATTCCAAGAATCGAGCGCAGTACAGGATTGATCTCCATTATTCTGCCGTCAGTGTCTATGGACATTATCCCGAGAGGAGCATTCTCGACAAGCCTGCGGTAATGCTCCTTGCTCTGCTTAAGTGAATCTTCTGCAGCCCTCTGCTTGGTGATGTCCTTGGTTATATGCAGCAGCGCTGTTATCTTCTTGTCCGGGCCGCGTATCGGCATTACAGTTACAGAGCATATCCTTCTCTCATTGTTTATGTAATGGATATGCTCTGCTTCGCTTGTCCTGTCTGTCCTGAACAGCTCTCTTGTAGGGCATTTCCTGCACCTGTTCTTGTTTTTGTGAAAAATCTTATAGCATTTCCTGCCTAAGACCTCTGAGTTTTTCATATGCAGGTCATCCAGAACTCTCCTGTTGGCAGCGATGATGTTCATGTCCTTAGGGCTTATGACAAGTATCTCGTCCGGGATGCTGTCCAGAAGGCTCTGGTTGAGGCTGTCAAAGAAACCATTTTTTCCAGGTTTGTCAGTATTGACCATGTTCAGCCAATCACCTCGTCTATCAGCTTTTCAAACCCTGCAGGGTCAAACGGCTTTGTTATGTAATGGTCTGCTCCCAGCCGCAGTCCCTGTATTATGTCGCGCTCCTGCGCCTTTGCGCTCAGCATCATGATTGTGATGTCCTTTGTTTCCGGGTTATTTTTCAGCTGCTCACAGAGCTCAAACCCGTTTATCTTGGGCATCATCACGTCAAGCAGTATCAGATCAGGCCTGGTCTTCTCCAGTATCTCAAGGACCGCCTCCCCATCCTCAGCCTCAAGTATTCTGTACTTTTCCTGGAGGATAAGCCTGACTAGCTGTAGTATGTGCGGCTCATCATCCGCTACAAGTATTACCTTCTTATTTTTTTTGTTCATCTTCGAGGGCCTTCTTGTATATGTCGCAGTGCCTGCAGATATCAATCTTGTCAAGGCAGGGCTCGTTCGTGTTTTTCCTGCACAATGTTCCGATGAAAAGCCAACACCTCTTGTCATCGTTTTGGTATGCAGGACACTTCACCTTCTTGCAGTTCCTCTTTTCCCAGCAGCTGATGAGCTCCTCTTCGCTGAAAGGGTATTTTGGAAGGGAAAAGCTTATTGTTGTACCCTTATGCACCCTGCTCTTTACGCTCACAAGTCCGTGATGCAGGCCGATTATCTCCTTTACTATAGGCAGGCCAAGGCCGGTTCCGCTCTGGTTCCTTGTCAGGTGGCTCTCGACCTGGTAAAACTTGTTGAAAAGCTTGGGTATCTCCTTCTTGGGTATCCCTATGCCTGTATCTGAGATATCCACCAGCACTTCATCCCTCCTGTTTGTCGCCTTTATGACTATCTTTCCTCCTGGTTTTGTGAACTTGATCGCGTTCGACAGCAGGTTGGTAAAAACCTGGATGATCTTTGCCCGGTCAAGCAGCATCTTCGGGAGATTCTCAGGCATGATTATGTTCACGCTGATGTTCCTTGCCTTTGCAAGGTTCAGCATCCTGCTCTCTTCCAGGCATTCACGCAGGTCGGTCATGACAAAGGTGGTCTTTGCTTTCCCTGCTTCGAGCCTGGACAGGTCAAGGATGTCATTTATCAGGCCTGCCAGCCTGTCAGACTCCTTGCTTATTATCTCGGCGGATTTCTTCTGCTTCTCGTTTAGCTTTCCCAGCCTGCTGTCACCAAGCAGCGCAGCATACCCTTTGATGCTTGTGAGGGGCGTTCTCAACTCATGCGATACAGTGCTGACAAACTCTGTCTTCATCCGGTCAAGCTCCCTCATCTTCGTGATATCGACAAAGACTGCAACAGTGCCTATTATCATGTTGCCCTCATCTTTCAGGGGCGCAATGGTCGTCTTGATTATCTTTTTTGCAGGATTCTGTATCTCAAATTCCCTTATCCTGATGTTGCTCTTCCTGACAGGCAGCATCCTGTCGCTGATGTCAGGGAAATCCTCAAACAGGGATTCGATCCTGAACTTCTTTAGCATGTTTACTATGCTCCTGCCGATAACATTTTTCGAGTCGATGTCAAACAGTTTCTCAGCTGCGGGATTAAGGAGGACGATATTATGCCTGGAGTCAGTCACTATCACACCGTCAGCCATGCTGTCGATGATAAGCTCTGCTTTCTGCTTCTCCACTGTAGCTATGTTCGAATACCTTGAGCTCTGCTCCTTCGAGCGGCGCAGCTTGGCGATCATCTGGTTGAACGAGTCGACAAGCCTTCCTATCTCATCGTTGCTGCTCTTCTTTATCCTGTGGTCGAGGTTTCCGGCTGCAACAAGCTGCGTCCCGATTATCAGCTTGTCGACAGGGCTTGTAATCCGAAACGAAAATATTATGGTGAGCGCTGCCCCGGCAAGGAACACCCCACCGATTACAGCAAGGGTCTGGTTCCTGGCATCCTGGTCAATGCCGCCTGTGTCATTCAGCCTCCTGCTCATGCTCTCGACAGAAAGGCCGACGACCAGTGATGTCACTATTAAAAGGCTCAGTGTTACCAATATTATCTTCAGCTTTATGCTCATCCCCACAGGGCATCTCCCAGAATTATTGTGGCTGCTATGATTCGAACTTGCCCTTGACCTTGTACTCTTCTGCCTTCAGCAGTTTGTCATAGTCCTCATCAAACGATTTTCCCTTTCTCTTGTACAGTGTGTAAATACGATAAAGCCAGTATGCACCTATCATGGCTGTGATCACATACAATGTCCCGGTTGAGTTTAGTGTATCCATCAGATTACCCCTAGCCTGCTGAATATTTCGTCTATTTTTAAATGTTTGTTTTTGATCTCCCTGCTGCTGACCCTCTTAATGTCAAGAGAAAGCATGTTGGCTGATTTTTTATCCCTGTAAAAATAAGGAAGGATATTAGAAAATGCTTTGCTGATGCTTCCTGCAAGCCTTGGGTTGCTGCTGATAAGTACGAACCTGTCCTTCAGCGTGTGCCCGATAAAAAGGCTCTCCTCATCGCCTGCCAGATCGGCAAGCATCCTCGAAAGCATGGTTATGAGGTTCTCACCCCTCTTGAACCCAAACCTGCGGTTGAAATCAGAAAGATGGTCGATGGTGAGGTTGAACACTGTAAAATCCTTTTTTGCAAGAAGGAGCTCCCTTATTCTGTTCCTTATCCCCTCCCTGCCGGGCAGCCTTGTAAGCGGGTGCGTGTCCATGTCCCTGCTTGTCCTCCTGATGAGACGTTCCACGCGCGCTTCAAGCTCCATTGGGTCGAAAGGCTTTGTTATATAGTCATCCGCACCGATCTTCAGGCCGCGGAGCTTGTCATCAAGCTGTCCTTTCGCAGAAAGGATTATGATAGGGATATGCTGCGTGAGCGCATTCTCTTTCAGCTTCTGGCAGATCTCATAGCCGTTGATGCCAGGCATCATAAGGTCGAGGATTATCAGGTCAGGCGTCTCCTTATAGACCTTGTCAAGGGCGTCCAGGCCGGAATATGTCTTTATTATGTTGTATTTCTCAGGGAGCAGGCATAAGGCCACAAGGTCGACCACATGGGGCTCATCATCGACGATCAGTATGGTCGGCTTGTCGGTTTTCCTGCATATGTGCCACAGCTTGGCCTGGGCAACACCCTCATAATCCAGGAACTTGTGTGCCTTCATTATCTCAAGGTATTTCGACACAGTTACCCTGTTATGCCCTATGTTCTTGGCGATCTCGCTGGAAGAGGCACCTATCCTTTTGGTCTTCAGGAACTCAAGAATCTTGCCCTTTATCTCTGTGTTGAGGTTTTCCATTTTTTCATGAAAAAATCAAACATGATGGTGTTGTTTCTGTCATGTCAAGAACCACCCATCACAGAAAGGTGGCATGAGAGGCGAAGCCTTGCTAGCCATCCTGTCAATACGTGTGGTTCTTGAGCACAGTCAGAATTCCACCATTCAAAGAATGTGGAATTCTGATGTTTAAAAAGTTTATGTTTATGATTATCAGAAATAATGAATAAAAATGTATAACAATGAGATGGCATCTTCACATCGCATCATTGTATCCACGCATGAAACCAGCTTCCTCTGCTGTTATCGCATCATCGTCTATCATCACTTCGATCGCCAGCTCTGAGTAGATATCTGTGTCATCCCTCAGCACGGTTACAAAGTCTTCTTCGTCACTAAAGATTTTTATCACCTCCTGCGATTATTATCTTTTATGTAAGGTTGAGCCTTATCCTTCTTTCCAGCTCCGTAGGGTCAAAGGGCTTGGTTATGTAGTCATCTGCCCCGACATCGATAGCGTGCAGCTTGTCGTTCATCTGGCCCTTGGCAGACAGGATTATGATCGGAGTGTGCATTGTCTTTAAATTTTCACGCAATGCCTGGCACAGCTCATAGCCGTTGATGCCGGGCATCATAAGGTCCACGATTATGACATCAGGGGGCTCTGTCTCGACCAGCCTGAGAGCTTCCCTGGCAGAGTATGCTCCCATCACATTGTACTTTCCCTGGTCAAGGCTGAGCTTTACCAGGTTCACGATGTGCGGCTCATCATCCACTATAAGGACGCTCTTTTTTTCCCGGGCCTCTTCCATCAGAATCTCGCTGCCCGGCACATTTGCCTTTTCAAAGACCTCTTGCATGGACCTCACCCCTCACTTAACTGTAATTATGTAAATATCATTATACAGTTATGTTAATCACAATAGCACAACCCTTATATAAAGATTTTGTTTTATGAAGCATTAATAGAAAAAACATATAAATGTATTTATCAGGCAGTGGTTCCAGTGCGCATACTACGGCAGCTTTTCTATGGTGACCTTCTTGTCACCCATCTTGATCAGGACTTCATTGTTTTCGTCAAACCTGCCCATCCTGGTCACGAATTCCGGGAGAAGTATCCGCTCGCTCCTGATATCAAGGTTGGTCACGATCTCCTTGGCCTCTTTGGATGCTGAGATGCCAAGGTCTTCCATGATCTTGGATTTGCTGGTGTCTATATCCTTTTTCCTGAACTCCTTTGTACGCTTGTAAAGAAACTTTGCTATATGCGAGGCAACATCCACTCCTGTGGCTTTCTTTATGCCCTGGAGCCCGGGGGATAGGTTCAGTTCGATAACGAGCGGACCCCTGACTCCAGCAAGGATGTCCACGCCGCATATCTCGGCTCCAAGGACTCTTGCTGCCTTGACAGCGATCTTCTTTGTGTGCGTGTCCAGCTCGATTGCCTCGCCGACGGCTCCCGCATGTATGTTGGCTCTCTTCTCTCCATGGACCGCAATCCTCTGCATCGATGCAACCACCTTGTCACCGACGACGATTGCCCTTATGTCGCTGGAGCCTGTCTCTATGTATTCCTGTATGATGAAAGGCTGCTTTAGGGCCTGGAGTGCATCAAGCAGCGATGATGCACCAGCGAAGGAATCAGCGAACATCACGCCCTTACCCTGTGTACCTTCGGGAAATTTCATAACGATCGGGTAATTGATATTTTCAAGAAGCTGTTTTGCACCTGCTGTTGTCGTCGTAAGGTATGTTATGGGCATAGGTATGTTGTTCTGTTGCAGGACAATGTGCGTCAATATCTTGTTGTGGATAAGGGTGAATGCATCGTCCTTTATCGGAAGAAAGGTCGTGTCATGCATATAGTTTGTCACAGCCCTCAATAATGAAGCGTACCTGAAAGATCCCTTTGCATATACACAGTCATATTGCTTCATGGACTTCCCGTCATAGGCAAGCTGTGCATCCCTTTTGCTGCCCATATTGATCTCAAGTTTCCTTATATCAAGAGAATCCACACTATCAAAATGCTTGTTCATGGCATCAGCTGTCCAGTGTGAGCTGACACTTCCGAGGCTTAGCAATGCAGCGTTCATTTTTTCTTTGACGGGTCAATCAAAAACCCGTTCTTGAGT